>JAKSRB010000054.1 GCA_024403825.1 Ruminococcus sp.
GCGTGGAGGCAGAGGTGTATCAGGAATGACCAGACGAGAAGAAGATGTAGCCTCAGATATGTTCATAATCAATTCACACGATTATGTACTTTTCTTTACAAACAAAGGCAGAGTGTATCGCAAGAAATGCTACGAAGTACCAGAGGCAAGCCGTCAGTCAAAGGGACAGAATATAATAAATCTGATAGACATTGCACAGGACGAAAAAGTAACCTCAATGATAAAGGTAACAGATTTTGAAGAGGACAAATATCTGATAATGGTAACACGCAAGGGAATCATTAAGAGGATAAGCCTTTCAGAATACAACACCTCACGAAAGGGCGGTTTAATCGCACTTGAGCTTAACGAGGGTGACGAGCTTTCATGGGTAAGAATGACAAGCGGTAATGATGAAGTAATTGTAGCAACAAGAAAAGGTGTTGCAATTCGTTTCAGAGAAACCGATGTACGCCCAATGGGCAGACAGGCACGAGGAGTAAAGGCAATAAACCTCAGAGAAAACGATGAAATCGTAGGAATGAGTGTAATTGAGCCAGACAAGTATGTGCTTACAGTATCAGAAACAGGCTATGGCAGACTTTCAAATCCTGATGAATACAGAGTACAGAGCCGAGGCGGAAAGGGCTTAACAAACTATCATGTAGAGAAGTACGGAGATGTAGCGGCATTAAGTATGGTAAGTCTTGACGAGGATATAATAATGATTTCTCGTGACGGAGTAATAATCAGAATAGCCGCAGAATCTGTCAGAATATGCAGCAGAATTTCAAAGGGCGTAAAGGTAATGAAATTCAGCGGAGATGATAAGATAGTAACGCTTGCTACCCTGCCACATGAAAACGGCGAAACAGATGAAATAGAGCCTGAGTCAGACGATGAAGCCGAAGCAGAGAACGAAGAAATAATAGAAGAGAATACAGAAGAAACAGCAGAAGAAAACGAATAAGTAAAATAATAAAAATATCAGAGTAAAAAGGCAATACCGCACGATTTAGTAAAAAAGTGCGGTATTGCCCATAAATTTCAGTAAGATAAAATTACGATTTTCTTGACTAAGGTATATATCTTGGTATATATTAATAGTGAAAGAAAGGAGTTGTTTATTATGATGACTGCAAAAATTTTTGAAAACGGAAGAAGTCAGGCAGTTAGATTGCCGAAAGAATGTAGATTTAGTACTGATGAGGTAGCTGTTAATAGAATAGGAGATATTGTACTTCTTATTCCAAAGACAAATAAATGGAATGCATTTATGCAGGCTATTGATATGTTTTCGGAAGATTTTATGGAAGAAGGAAGAAACGATAGCATAAAGCAGGAGCGTGAGGGCATATGAGATATATGTTAGATACAAATATTTGTATCTATGCAATAAAGCATAAGCCTAAGCAAGTATTTCAGCGATTACAGGAGCATGAAACGGAAGAAATATGCATTTCATCAGTTACCTATGCAGAGTTAGTACATGGTGTTGAAAAAAGTAAAGCTGTTGACAAAAACAGAGTTGCGTTGGCATTGTTATTATCAAATATAGAAATAATAAGTTTTGATACTTTGGCGGCAGAAGGTTATGGAAAAATAAGAGCAGATTTAGAGAAAAAAGGTACACCTATTGGACCACTCGATATGATGATTGCAGGTCATGCAAAATCGCTTGATTATACGGTTGTAACAAATAACACGAAAGAATTTGAGCGTGTAATCGGATTGAAGCTTGAAAACTGGGCTGAATAGGTTAAGGAGCATTAATGAAAAAAGGAAAAATGATAATCTTATAAACAAAGATTTGGGAGATAAATATGAATATAGAATATAAGAATATGCATGATTTTACAGAAAAAGAGCTTGAAAGATTATTTTTATCAGTAGAGTGGTCATCAGGTCATTTTCCTGAAAAGCTTGTAATAGCAATGAAAAATTTTAAAACAGTATATTCAGCATGGGACGGAGAAAAGCTTATAGGAATGATATGTGCAATGGATGACGGAATAATGAATGCGTATGTTCATTATCTGCTTGTTGACCCTGAGTATCATGGAAAAACAGTAGGAAGAACATTGGTTGCAAAAATCAAAGAGCATTACAGTGAATATCTTAGGATAGCAGTTATAGCATATGATGAAGAGTTGAATTTTTACAAAGAATGTGGTTTTGAAAAGAGTAATGATGCATCGCCAATGTTTATAACTTCATTATGGACATAAGATAATAAGTTAAAGTTTGTAATTATCAAATCAGAGTTTAGGAGGAAATATATTATGGGTAAAAAGACAATATCATTTTTAATTCGTGCCTTCATAATCTATTTCGCAATAGCCTTTGCTGATTATCTTGCCCAAAGGTTTTTCAATAATAATTCCTGGATACAATTCGGATTTATTATAATTTTTTTATTCATCATAGAGTTAATAGAAATATTTATTCAAAAGAACCTCAAAATCCAGAATATATGGGAGCTTAAAGGCTTTTCTATAATAAAGAAATTTGGAACAAAAATCAAAAAACGGAGCAGAAATGATGAATAAATATATAAGCATAATAATAACAAATTTAATAATTTTTGCTCTGATAATATCAGGCTGTACAGAGAAAAATATATTAAATGATGTGTCAGAGCCGAGCAGGTTTTCAGCAACCTCAGATGAGGTAAACCCCACAATGAATCAAGGTGCGGTAGAAGAAAGCGGAAATGTCAACGGAATGCATTACACAGCCTCACTTGGAGAATTTACAAGAAGATATAATACAATAATGATGGATACAGGAGGAACAGACTACCTGTATTCAGAGAACTGGCACAAGGACAGCGAAGTAAAGTCAGATAACAACGGAATAAAATATCAGACCTATTATTATAATCAGGAATATTTTACCCTGACAATATCCATAGAAACCCAGACCAATAAGATAATGAGTATAGGTTTAGGAACAATGATGAATACATATGTAAATGTGGAGAATGAAAGCAGTAGTAAAATACTGCACGCCTGTGCAATTATGGCAGCGGCAATAGGAAATTTTGACGAAAAAAGCCTTGATACCTTGCAGGATATATTCTACAGAACAACATATGAGGAAGCGAGTGCATTGTATTATCAGGGGAATGTATTCACCCTTAGTACAAATGTAGATAAAACCGACAGCAAAAACAGTACAATGCTATTCAGGATATTCCCAATAACAGATGATTTAAAAAAGGATTGGAAACTGCTTGAATATGAAGAATATATAAAGACCATACAGGGCAGATAAGAAATAGAAATACGGAATAAATGAGGTAAAAACAATGGAACTCTGGACAGAAATCAAAATATCAGTAGATGCAAAGAATATAGAAAAGGCAAGCGATATAGCGAATGTAGTAGTACCTTATGGAATATATATTGAGGATTATACAAATCTTGAGCAAGAGGTTGAGGACATAGCCCACATAGATTTGATAGATGAAGATTTGCTTGCAAAGGATAGAAACAAAGCGTTTGTACATATATATCTTGAACCTGATGTACAGCCGTCAGAGGCGGTTGCGTTTTTGTCAGAACGCTATAACGCAGAGAAAATCGAACATAGCATAGAAATCCTTGAATGTGCAGAAGAGGATTGGAGAAATAACTGGAAAAAGTATTTCAATCCGATAGTAGTCGGCGAAAAACTGCTCATAAGACCAAGCTGGAGAGATGATTTTGAGGCTGGCGACCGAAAGGTATTGAATATTGACCCAGGTCTGGCATTTGGAACAGGCGGACACGAAACCACAAGATTATGCTTAGAGATGTGTGAAAAATATCTCAAAGAGGGTGACAGCGTGCTTGATGTAGGCTGTGGCAGCGGAATACTCGGAATAGCAACGCTTTTGCTTGGAGCAGAAAAAGCGGTTGGCGTAGATATAGACGAAACAGCGGTAAAGACAGCGAGAGAAAACGCAGAAATAAATAATGTAGAAAGCAGATTTACAGCAATATGCGGAAACTTTACAGAAAAGGTCGAGGGAAAATATGACATAGTGCTGGCAAATATAGTGGCAGACGCAATAAAGTTCCTCAGTAAAGGCATTTCAGACTTTATGAAGCCTGATGCAGTTTATATAATGAGCGGAATAATAGATACAAGAGGCGAAGAGGTAAAGCAGTCAGTAAGCGAGTATTTTGAAATAATAGAAGAACATCTTGAAAACGGCTGGGTATGCTTAGCCGCAAAAAGAAAGTAAAAAGGCATAATATAAAGACTTATCCAAAGTCCCTTTGTGACAGATAACCTCCAAAAAAATATAATGTAAAAATCAGCACAAAAATTTTCATATAAATAGTGCTTGACAAGCGTGCAAAATTAATGTATATTAATATTAGTAACTATTACTGATTTCGGAGAGGATGAAAATGAAATATTCACGCCAGCGGGAATGCATATTAAATAATCTGCAAAGCAGAAGAGATCATCCTACAGCAGATATGGTATATGAAAGTGTTCGTGAGATACAACCGAATATAAGCTTGGGTACGGTTTACAGAAACCTCTCTTTACTTGCAGATAATGGACAGATACTTAAAATTTCAACCGGAATTGGTCCTGACCACTTTGACGGATTTATTGAGCCACATAATCATTTTATCTGTAAGGAATGTGGTATAGTTATTGATATGGATTTTATTCCAAATGAAAATATTGTAAAAAAAGCATCTGAGAATTTTGAAGGAATAATTGAAAGCTATGAGCTTCAGTTTTTCGGAAAATGTAAGGATTGCTTGAAAAATAATAATTAAATGGAGGATTTTCAAAATGGCAAAATGGGTATGCTCAGTATGTGGATATGTACACGAGGGTGACGAGGCTCCTGAAAAGTGTCCGGTATGTAAAGTAAGCTCAGACAAATTCAAAAAGGTTGAGGGCGAGCTGAAGCTTGCAGCAGAACACGAGTTTGGTGTATATGCAACAACAGTAAAGAACAACGCAGACATCAGCGATGAGGACAAGAAATATATTTTTGATCAGCTCAAAGCAAATTTTGAGGGCGAATGTGCAGAGGTAGGAATGTACCTTTGTATGGCAAGAGTTGCTCACAGAGAGGGTTATCCTGAAATCGGCTTATACTGGGAAAAGGCAGCATATGAGGAAGCAGAGCATGCAGCTAAATTTGCAGAAATGCTTGGTTCTGAGTTAGAGGGCAAAATGACAGACTCAACAAAGAAGAACCTTGCTTGGAGAGTTGATTGCGAATTTGGAGCAACAGCAGGAAAGACAGATTTAGCACTTTGTGCAAAGAAGAATAATCTTGATGCTATTCATGATTCAGTACACGAAATGGCAAGAGATGAAGCAAGACATGGCAAGGCACTCAAGGGCTTGCTTGAAAGATATTTTAAATAATCAGGAATTACTTAGAAGATTATAAACTTAGTTTCAAGGTATAAAAAATCCCCCATAGTCTGGGGGATTTTATTATACCTGATATCTTAATATTTATATTTTTTTCTGTTAGCAATAAGGAAAATGGTTGTCATAATTAAAGCAAGGAATTCAGCAACATTAACAGACCACCAAATGCCGAGAAGAGCGGCACTCTCTCCATATGTAAGGTAAAATACAACAGGAAGAATGATTACAGCACCGATACTAAGTACCAAAGCTCTTACAACAGCAAGAATACCAGAAATAAGACCATTATTAAGAGCAGTGAAGAAAGCAGAACCAAAGGTATTAATGCCTTTGAAAAGGAATGAAACAGCATAAATTTCAAAGCCAACAATAGTCATCTGCATAAGCTCCTCATTTCCACCAGCAAAAATGCTTGAAATAGGATGAGAAAGAGCTTCCCCAATAACAACCATTAATATTGAAGCCACACTCAGGATAATGATACTTTTTTTGAAGAGATTTTTTAATTCAACAATATCATTTGAGCCGTATTTATAAGAAATAGCAGGAGCAATACCAATAGAGTAGCCCATAAAGATTGCACAGAAAATTGTATTGATATAGCTTATGCTACCGTAAGCAGAAACACCCATCTGACCAACAATATACAGAAGAAGACCATTGAAAACAGTATTCATAATAGCACTTGAGATATTGGAAAGAAATTCAGAAACACCATTAGAACAGGTTTTAGCAATAACCTTAAAATCGAGCTTTGGCTTTACAATACGCAAAAAGCTTGAGTTTTTGAACATGAAGTAAATCAAAGGAATAGCACCACCGATAAAAAGACCAATTACAGTAGCCCAAGCGGCACCAGCGATAGCATCCTCAGGAGTTTTAGCCATAAATCCAACAAAAATAGTATCACCAATGATATTAGCGAAACCAGCGGCAAGGGTCATAACAAATCCGAGCATACCTTTACCTGCGGTAACAAGCATATTCTGAAAGAAGAACTGGAAAAGATAGAAAACTATAAAAGGAACAAGAATACGACCATACAAAAGACAATATGGCATCATTTCCTCAGTAGCACCGAGCAAAAGAAGAATATCATCAAGATATAATTCAAGCAGTACAGTTAAAATTATAGAAAGAATAAAAACAGCAAGAACAAGAGTAGAAAAAATTCTTTGTGCCTCTTTTTCGTTGCCCTCCCCTCTTGTTTTTGAAACTATAGCATTACCACCAGTACCAAACATCATACCAAATGATGAGAAAATAAGAAACAGAGGAGTGACAAGGTTTACCGATGCAAAAGCGACACTACCACCTACATTTGAAATAAAAATACCGTCAACAATACCGTAAAGCGAAGCAAATACAACAGTTATAATAGTAGGCATAACATACTTGATTAACTGAGTAGTTGATAAATGACCGTTAAGGGCATTGTTAATTTTGTCATTTGACTTTGACATATTTTCCTCCTTAATATTAATAATAGCCTTTCTTGACGAGTAAGAGTATAAAAAATACAATTTTACCCATAATTACATAATAGTAGAAGAAAGGCTTTTGATATTTGTATTATACATTTTTTTACTATAAAAGTAAACATAAAATAGAAAAATTACAATGTATTTTGTTGTTAAAAACAGAAAGGGTGTATGAACCTTTGTTTAGTTCCTACACCCTGATTAAGTATAATAAAATGATAGTTTTTTCAGCCTGATAGTAGCAAAATTATTCTTTTACTAAAACCTTAGTAATTTCGCTTATAAACATTTTGTGGTAATCACCAGCTGAGTACCATTTGTTTATGTTTTCGGTATCGGTGAAGCTGTCCTCAGTTAAAAACTGTCCGTAAGCCTTTTTGCATACAAGAACAAGCCTTGCTTCCTCAAAATAAGGAATACCGTCCTCAGTAAAAGCAGGTGTAAGCTCAGCTTCTTTAATTTTATCGCAATCCCTGCCACTTTTAGTTCCGCAAAGCTGTAAAGCCTTGCGATAGCTCTCATCAAAAAAGCACATAGTGTAGCAATCGTTTTCTTCAATAAGACCAAAGGTGTATCTTTGAGGGCGAATAAAGGTGAAAACGCAAGGTTTCCCCCACATTATGCCAGCACCGCCCCAGCTTACAGTCATTGTGTTGAGCTTATCAGAATTGCCGGCAGTTACCAGTGACCAGTCTGTACCAATTAATTTGAAAATATTATCGCTTATTTCATTTGCATTAATTTCCTTGAATGTCATATATTTCTCACCTTTCAGATAATTTAAGAGTCAAATCAGGGTTTTATCCTATTTGGTTTATTATACCATACCAAAAATATTTATGCAATGTACGATACAAATATTCTTAGAAAATAAAATTAAGCATATATTTAATAATACATTGACAAAAATCTGCTTTTCTGATATTTTAAAATTAAATTTATTATATTTAAAGATAATTGGTGATTATATGAAAATAGTAATAATAAACGGTCAAAATCATAAGGGTACAACTGAACATATAGCAAGAATGTTAGCCGAAAAGGTTGGCGGAGAGATAAAAGAGTTTTTTCTGCCAAGAGATTTTGGTGAGTTTTGTGTTGGCTGTACAAATTGCTTTATGAAGTCAGAAGAAAAATGTCCGCATTACAATGGATTAAAAAATATAACTGATGCAATGCTTGAGGCTGATTTGATTATCCTTGCAAGTCCGGTATATGTTTTTCATACAACGGGAGCAATGAAATCATTTCTTGACCATTACGGATATATGTGGATGGTTCACAGACCAAAGGAAGAAATGTTCAAGAAGCAGGCGGTATGTATATCTACAGCCGCAGGTATGGGAATGAAATCCACAAATAAGGATATGAGCCATAGCTTATTCTTTTGGGGTGTTCCTATAAGATATAAAATCGGATTAGCAGTTTTTGGAACGAGATATAGTAATATAAGCGATAAGGTAAAGCTCAGAATAGATAAGAAAACGACAGCTATTGCGAATAAAATCAGAAAGAGAGAAAATAAAGTCAAGGTTACCATTCCAACAAGGGCATTTTTCTTTGGTATGCATCTTTTGCAAAGAAAAGGATTTAACGAAACTGATAGAAATTATTGGAAGAATAAGGGCTGGACGGGTAGTAAAAGACCTTGGAAATAATATCCTGGCTAATTTAATCTGCTTTATGGCTCTCTGCAAAGGCTATCAATGCTTTGCTTTAATCTTTCAAGACCGTCCTTTACGGTTGCTTTTGGACACGCTATATTAAATCTTAAAAAGCTCTTTCCATTTCCTCCAAACTGACTTCCCTCTGATACATATAAGCCTGAGTTTTTTCTGATATATTCGGCAAGCTTCTCGGAATGTATTTTTAATTCACTGCAATCAAGCCACATCAGGTAGGTTGCCTTTGACTTTACTGCCTTTATCTGCGGTATCTCGCTTTCTAAATACTCATTTACAAGCCTGCGGTTTTCGGATATATACTCTCTCAGCTCCTCAAGCCACTCTCTGCCCTCGCTGAATGCCGTTACTGAAGCCGTTACTGCAAATACATTTGGTTCGGCTACCTCGTCTGTGTTCAATCCTCTCCAGACCTTATGTCTTATTATCGGATTTGCCACCGCTACCGCTGAGGTCTGTATTCCTGCTATATTAAAGCATTTTGTTGGAGATATACATATTATGCTGTTATTTCGGCAATTCTCTGACACGCTCGCAAATGGGATATAATCTGCATCTGGCTCGGTAATGTCACAATGTATCTCATCTGAAAGCACCGTTACTCCGTATTTTACACACATATCTCCGATTTTTGCAAGCTCTTCTCTGCTCCATATATTTCCTGTAGGATTGTGCGGATTACATAATATCAGCAGGCTTGTCTGTGGGTCTGACAGCTTTTCTTCCAAATCCTCAAAGTTTATTTTATACTCATTTCCGTCATATTCAAGCGGACTTTCAAGTACATTTCTTCCGTTATTCAATACAGAATTATAGAATATATTATAAACTGGTGTCATAAATACCACTTTTTCTGCTGGTGTGGTAAGCTTTCTTACTACGCTTGATATGGTTGGTACTACTCCCGCCGAAAATATAAGCCAATCCTTTTCTATCTTCCAGCTGTGATAACTGCTCCACCATTCAATTATGCTTTCGCTCCATTCGTCAGGTACTATCGAATAGCCAAATACACCGCTTTCTGCTCTCTTTATTATCGCCTGTTGTATCTGTGGGGCTGTTTTGAAATCCATATCTGCTACCCACATTGGCAACTCATTTTCCTTTACATCCCACTTTAATGAACCTGTATTTCTGCGGTTTACCGCCTCATCAAAATTATATTTCATTTTCTTTCACCCATTGCTGTATATCCCTTTATCTGCTCTCTTTCTGAACCTCGTTGCAAGCAGTATTATAAATAATATTCCCCTTACGCAAAGCTCTATGCACATTGCAAGCCATACTCCTGTTAGTCCGCCTGTAATCGCAAGCATATAGGCAAGTGGTATTCTTACCGCCCACATACTTATTAAATTCAGCGTGCTTGGTACGGTTGTATCTCCTGCTCCTCTGAATACTCCTGTTGCCACGATTGATGCCGCATACATTGGCTCTGCAAATGCCTCTATTCTTAGTATCTCTGCACCAAGCCTTTGTATCTCTGCATCTGGTGACAGCAATGCTATCATCTGCGGTGCAAGCAAATACATCAACATTCCGCTTACTGTCATTACGGCTACTCCTGAGAAGGTTGTAAGCCAGCCAAGCCTTTTTGTTATATCGTACCTTTTTGCCCCTATGCATTGTCCGATTATGGTTGTTGCCGCCGCACCTATTCCGTAGCCTGGCATATAACACAGGCTTTCGGCTGTTATTGAAAAAGAATTTGCCGCTATTGCGGTAGTCCCAAGCGGTGATACTATCCTTGTAAATGCTATATATGCTCCGCAGGTGATTATCTGCTCTATGCCAACAGGCACTCCGATTTTGACCGCATTTTTTATTTCAGTTTTTGAAAATCTTATTTTTTCCGACTTTCTTATATGCAGACTTTCAGATTTAAATAACAGAAAATAGAGCATTAAAACTGCTGTTACAACCTCTGCCAAGGCTGTTCCGAGTGCTGCTCCTGCTATGCCCAGGCCTGCTCCGTAAAATGGTATCTCTATTGAAAATAATTTTATTGTTAAGGTCGGAAATATAAGCACAGCATTAAACACAACATCAAGAATACACATTATTATTTCCAGTATTCCCGGAATTTTCATATTACCACTGCACTGCAACATTCCGCCTGCGGTATAATTAATCTGCATTGCTGGCAGAGAGAGAATATATATCAGAAAATATACTGAGGATTTTTTACAGATACTTTCATTTCCTCCCAGCCAATATGGCAATGATGAGCTTATTGCTGTTCCTGCCAAAAGCAAAATCATACTGAATATTATTACACAAATCAAGCCTGTTTTAACAATATTCCTTGCTCCGACCTCGTCCTTTGCACCGGTACGCTTTGCAATCTGAACTGTAAAGCCAGTTCCTGCCGCCATACATAATCCACCAAAAAGCCATGTTGTAGAAGATACAAGTCCTATTGCCGCTGAATCATCTGCTCCAAGCTGTCCCACCATTGAGGCATCTATATATTGCATTACTATGCTTGAAATCTGTGCAAGTATGGCAGGAATACTCAGCTGTATAATCAGCATTATCTGCTGTGTCAGACTAAGACCTTCACCGTTACGCATTTTTTCAAGCAAGCTTTTTTCAGCCGACATTGTCCACTTCCTTATTATTGCATATTATTTTGGTATTTTCTGGATTTACCCTGTCTTTTTCTATTATCAGATTTTCAATACTATCTGCCCTGATATATCCGCTTTTTGGATTTAAAACGCTGTCAATTTTACTGTTTATTTCTGCATTTACTGAGGAATATTCAAATGCAAGGGTTGTATTTATCAGTTTGCAGTTTTCCATTATCAGATTATCAATATAGCATAAGCCTTGCAGGCTCTCTATAACACAGTTTACAAGCCTTAAATTTCTGGCATTCCAGCCAAGATACTCCCCTGATATAAAGGAATTATATACCGTTACATTATCGCTGTTCCAGAAAGCGTCCTTTGATAATAGTTTTGAATTATATATTTCCATATTTTTTACACCGTCAAAGGAATAGTTTCCTGTAAGTGTAAAATCAGAAATTTTAAGATTTTCGCAGTTCATTGCAAAATAATCTCCGTTTGCGGTAACATTTTTCATAGTAACATCTGTACAATGCCACAAGGTTTCCTCTGCATTCGGAAATGTTACTCCGTTGAGAGTAATATTTTTGCATCTTCTGAAATTCTTAGGTGCTTCTATTACAGTATTATTTACATTAATGTTTTCTGAATACCATATGCCAGCTCTTGCCATATCAAAAAGAGTACAATCCTCCATAAGAATATTTTTGCTGTACCAGAGGGGATATTTCCACCTAAACAGGGTTGAATATAGACTTATATTTTCACATTCCTTTAGAGGAGATTCTCCATCTGCAAAAACTGAATCATATATCTGTAAATCCTTGCTTGCAAACAATGCTCGCTCACCTGTAAAAAATCCTTGCTTATGGATTTTTGAATTGCTGTTTTCCTGCATTTTATCACAACCGTTTTTTGATTAAAGTCAAAAATCCCCCTGAATTTTGGGGAGATTGACTTATTAATTATTGCCTTTTATTTCAGCTCATCCGCTGAAATTCTTTTGTATTCATATCCGTCTATGGTAAGCACATCTTCTTCATTTATCTGATATTCAAACTCTTCATCAACCTCTTCTGACATTACATATCTGGATTTTATTTTTCCGTCTGAAGTGATATATGAAGCATAATTATAAATGGTCGAAAACTGGTTGTGATACATTACTCCGTCTGCTCCGAAATAGTAATACTCTCCGTTCTCTGATGCCCACGCACCCAAAAGCTTTTCATCTGTATTTATTTCTCTGTCAGGCTTTGGCAGAATAGAAAAGCTTTCGCATTTTTCAAGTGTGGTTGTTTTATATGTTTCAGTATTAGTAAGAGTTATGGTTTTATCCTCTTTTTTATAGGTGTATTTGCCGTTTATGCCATACATAAGCTGGCAGGCAAATTTTGTATCATCTGCGGTATATTTACCCATATATCCCATATTATCAACTATAAGACTTGCCGAACCCTTTCCGTCAAACAAATATATAAAGGACTTATACTGCTCTCCCTCTCCGCCTGTAATTTTCCAAGCTCCTGCAAGGGCATCACCATTTTCGTCATAGCTATGCAGGGCAGATATATCTGTAGATTTTTTCAAATCTGCCGATGAGGTTGTACCCTCTGTTGCGGTTGTTGTTTCTTTATTTTCTGAGGAGCTTTCCTGCTGGTTACAGCCTGCCATTGCAAAACAAAGCATTATTGCAGTAACAGCAAATGATATTGTTTTTATCAGTTTATTTTTCATCAATAATTAGCCTCTTTATTTAATAATTTATATTTTCTGTTTTT
>JAKSRB010000055.1 GCA_024403825.1 Ruminococcus sp.
CACCAAGCTCAAAGAAGCCGTCATTTATTCCGACTTTCTCTACTCCGAGAATTTCCCCAAATATTTCACAGAAAACTTTTTCTGTTTCTGTTCTCGGTGCTACATATTCCTTTGTTGTCTTTACTTTTATATCTGGCAAAGCCCTCTTATCAAGCTTTCCGTTCTTAGTAAGCGGAATTACATCAATCTGCATCATATATGCTGGTAACATATATGCCGGTAATTTCTCAATTAACCTGTTATGAATTTCAGAAACCTTTATTTCCTTATCAGCTGTATAGTATGCATATATTGCTTTATCTCCGCTGCTATCTGTACGCACTATTACCGCACTATCTTTTACATCATCTACTTGTTTGATACAGCTTTCAATTTCGCCAAGTTCGATACGGAAACCTCTGATTTTTACCTGTTCATCAATTCTACCAAGACAGTCAATTTCACCATTTGGCAACCACCTTGCAAGATCACCGGTTCGATATAACTTTCCCTCTCCAAATGGATTGTTAATAAATTTTTCTGATGTAAGTTTATCTTGATTACAATAACCCCTTGCTAAAGGAATACCAGTTACACAAAGTTCACCCGGAACGCCAATGCCACAAACTTTGTCGCCCTCATCAAGTATTACAATTTTAGTATTACTGATAGGTTTACCAATATTAATACTGTTTTTAAGCATATCCTCAACTTTACAACAATTAGTAGTTACAACATGCGTTTCAGTAGGACCATAGTGGTTATACAGCATTACCTCTTTTGCAAGCTGATTATTAATAAATTCACTATTTATATAGAATGCTTCGCCAGCAAGAATAACATATTCAAGGTTACTTAAGATTATATTTATATTCTCTTTATCGTCAGACAGCAAATCAAAATAAGACGGTGTTGCAAATAATGTGTTAATCTTTGAATTATTGCAAACTTCGGCAAATTTTGCAAAATTAAGCTTAATATCATTATTAATGATACATCCTGTACCACCATTTAATAATGTTGAAAATATTTCCTGCGTAGCTACATCGAAACATATAGTAGTTGAGAAAATAGTATTGGAGAAACAATTTTCAGGCATTTCCTGTCTTTGGCAATTAATAAGATTTACAATAGTTTTCTGTTCAACCATTACACCTTTAGGATTGCCTGTTGTACCTGATGTGTATATGCAATACATTAAATTATCAGGCTTTGCTTGTACATTAACTTTCTCTGCTTTATTATCGTAAATATTATTATCAGCAAGATTGATTACAGGTATATCAGTATCAATCTCAATATTTTCAGCAACACAATATTTAAGTATTGCCTTTGGCTTACTATCGTTAAGAATATAATTAATTCTCTGCAACGGATATGTTGGATCTATAGGTACATATGCTCCGCCTGCCTTTACTATACCCAACAAGCCACTTATCATTTCTATACTACGATCCGTCAGCAAGGCTACGAAATCATTTGCATTTACATCATATTTTTTCAAAATTGCGGCTATTGCATCTGATTGCTTGTCCAGTTCTCCATAAGTGACAAATTTTGAATCAATAATTAATGCAGTTTTATCATAATGTTTTATAACCTGTTCTTCAAATAAGCTGTTTATTGTTACAGTATCAGAATAACTCAAACCAGTATTGTTAAATTTTTCATCATACAGTTTAACTTCTTCACCAGAAATCATAGGAATTTCTTTTATCTGTGAATCAAAACTATCTGTTACATATTTTAAAACTTCAACAAAATGTTTTAAAATTAATTCAGCTGATTTGTCAGCATATAAGTCTGTACAATACTGAAATGTAATACGATAATCATTGTTAATTATTGCAATATCAAATGTCAAATCAAATTTTGCAACATCCATATCCAGATTACAGCTACTTATTGTAAATTCTGGGAATATCAAATCAACATCATCATTATTTTGTAATACAAGCAATACATCGAATAGTGGATTTCTGGATAAATCTCTGCTGACATCAACATTTTCCACTAATTCTTCAAATGGATACTCCTGATTTTCATACGCCTTAAGACAACTTCTCTTTACCTCTTCGAGAAAATCTGAGTATTTTTTGTTACCCTCAGGTCTGCCTCTCATTGCAAGTGTATTAACAAACATTCCGAGCATCTTTTCGGTGTCTTTATGTGTTCTTCCGCTAATTGGGCTACCAATTATTATATCATCCTGTCTGCTGTACTTACTCAGCATTATCATCAAGGCTGACAGGAATATCATATATGCTGTTGCTCCTGTTTCATTAGCAAGCATATTGATTGATTCAGATAATTTACTGCCTAAGTCAAATGTAATAGTTTTTCCTTTATAGCTCTGTCTTTGAGGTCTTTGATAATCATATGGCATATCAAGTACAGGAATCTCTCCACCAAATTCATCAAGCCAATAATCTCGCTGACTGCTTAAATCTCGTCCATTCATCCATTCGCTATAGTCTTTGAATTGATGAGTTAAAGGTTCAGGTGTCTGACCATTATAAAACATAATTAATTCTTCAGTCAGTGTTTTTTCACTCATACCATCACTTACTATATGATGCATATCAATCATAAGTAAATAGTAATCTGTTCTATTTACCAAACATAATCTTATGTTTTTAGCCTTACTTAAATCAAATGGTCTTACAAACTGGGCATAAATATCTCTATCAGAAAGATTGCTTTCATCAATATAACTGTAATCTGCCTCAACATATGGCAAAACCTTCTGTACAAGTTCACCATCTATATTAAGAAAAGCAGTTCTTAATATTTCGTGCCTGTCAACAACCTTTTGCAAAGCATTTTTAAATCTTTCTGAATGGACTTCGCCGACAAGTTTCATACAGCATGACATATTATATGTTACCGCATCAGGCTCCATTTGCTGAATAAGATAGGTTCTCCTCTGAACCGATGTCATAGGATAAAATTCCTTTTCTTCTGCCTTTGGAATTGCTGTATATGGCTCATCGACTGATTTATTCTCAATAATTTTTGCTAGCTGTTTAGGAGTAGAATGTGCAAAAACATCCTTAAGTGCAATTTTCACTCCTATTTTTGCCTCAATACTATTTACAAGTCTTGTTGCCCTTAGCGAATGTCCACCAATTTCAAAAAATCTGTCATTTACACTCACTTTTTCTAATCCGAGTATTTCACAGAAAATATCACAAACAAAAATTTCGGTTTTAGTTTGTGGAGCTATAAAATCTCTCTTTATTTTATCAGTTATTTCAGGCAGAGCTTTTTTATCAATTTTTCCATTTTTAGTAACTGGTATTTCCTCAATCTGCATCATATATGATGGTATCATATATTCCGGTAAAGTCATACTGAGTTTATCTCTTACATCTGATACATCAATCTTATCATTACTTGTAAAATAAGCATATAATGCCTTATCTCCACCCTTATCAGTTCTTGCAACTACAGAGCAATCCTTAACAGATTCAATTTGTCTTAAATGATTTTCTACTTCACCAAGTTCTATTCTGAAACCTCTGATTTTTACCTGCTCATCTATTCGACCAAGATACTCAATATTTCCGTCTTCGGTCCATCTCGCAAGGTCTCCGGAATGATATAATTTTCCTTTTCCAAATGGATTATCTATGAATTTTTCTGCTGTAAGCTCCGGTCTGTTCAAATAACCTCGTGCTACACCATCGCCTGATATACAGAGTTCACCTGCAATTCCAATGCCGCAAAGCCTATTATCATCAACTATATATATATCGGTGTGAAAAGCAGGCTTTCCTATATAAAGCTTATCCGTATTTTCTGTTACAAATGCATAGCTTGCATTAACTGTGGTCTCGGTTGGTCCATACGAATTTATTACTTTCTTTCCTAGTCTTGCCCATTTTTTAAGAGTTGGCAGCTCGCCTGCTTCACCACCTGAGTCAATCAATCGCAGAGATGGCAATTTTTCAGGAGAAAGCTCTCTTACAACCTTCGGAGTTAATGATGTTACAGTAATTTGCTGTTCAGACATATATTTCTCTAAATCAGCAATATTATATCTCATATCAGTAGATGCAATATAAATAGCACCTCCATTACACAAGGTACCAAATATATCACCCACAGACTGATCAAAACAGTAGCTCGCATATTGCAACATTTTGTCCTCAGATGTTATTTCAAAGGTCTCCTGGTAGGATTTAATTAATCCAGATAAACCCCTGTTCTCTATCATTACGCCCTTAGGTTTTCCTGTTGTACCCGAGGTATAAATCACATATGCAAGATTATCTGATTTACTTATAATTTCTGGATTCTGATTATTATTGCTGTAACAGTCCTTATTTTTTAAATCAAGCATTAAAATATTAGTATCAATATTTATTTCACTTTCCGTTGCATATATAAGCAATACCTTCGGCTGACAATCCTCAAGAATATAATTAATTCTTTCATCTGGATATGTCGGGTCTATAGGAACATATGCTCCACCTGCTTTTAATACACCC
This sequence comes from Ruminococcus sp., assembly GCA_024403825.1. Taxonomy (GTDB): domain Bacteria; phylum Bacillota; class Clostridia; order Oscillospirales; family Acutalibacteraceae; genus Ruminococcoides. Next base: position 4,473 of record JAKSRB010000055.1, read on the forward strand.
AAAATTCCAACAAGCATTTCAATGCTTCTGTCAGCAACTAACGCAACAAAGTCATCTGTACCAACACCCATTTTAATAAGCATATGTGCAAGTGCATTTGCTTTTGCATTTAACTCATCAAAGGTTAAATTTTGATTTTTAAATGAAACAGCGATATTATCAGGATTTTTGTCTGCCTGTGCTTCAAACATTTCTATAGCAGTATGATATATTTTACTGACTTTTGAACAAGGATTAAACTCGTTAAGTATTTTATTCTTCTCAAATTCAGGAATAATATCAAGCTCTCCGATTGTACATTCAGAGTTTGTTATAATCTGTGAGGCTACAAACATCAATCTCTCAAATAACAGCTCAGCCTCATAATCATTTATAATTTCAAGCTGATATATTAACTGTGCAGTGTACTCTTTAGAACCTCTTACTTCAACATTTAAAAAGAGTGGATTTTCACTCCAAGGAATACCATAAGATCTGTAATCATCTGTAACCATACGATTATCCTGAAAACTGACCATTACATCAAAGAGCATTTCATCATAATCAAATTTATTATGTAAATCTTCAATTATTAAATCAAAAGGATAACGCCTGTGTTGCAGATTTTTGTAATTTATTGAACCTAAAGATTTCATAAAATCTATAATAGATTCATCTTGTGAAAAAGTCTTCTTAACAGGAATAGTTGAAACAAACATACCAACAGTATTTCTTTGTTTTTTACTATTACGGTTAAGTATCGGAGCACCAATAATAATTTCATTATTATTAGAATTAATTTTTGCAAGGTAAAGCATCATCAATGACTGAAAAAACACTGTTTCAGTAATATTTTTCTCCTTACAAAAAACTTGAATATCATTTACCAAATCACTCGGTATAAACTTAACCATCTCGTGAGTATCAATATTTTCAGCATCATTCATTTCAGGTTTAATCAAACTGCGTTGAGGAACATTATTAAAAACCTGGTTCCAATATTCAAAATCTTTTTGATAAGCAGATGACCCAATATATTCGGATTCATATTGAATAAAATCCTTATAAGAGGAACGGTCAACAGTTTCGTTGTTAATGTAACTCAAAACCTCGCTTATAATAAGACCAAATGACCACCCGTCTGATATGATATGACTGAGAATACCGCAGAGTGCAGACTTTCCATCAATGGTGCAAATTAAAAACCTAAATAAATCAGTATTAAAAATAACCGCAGGCTTTGTATTTTCATTTCTTATAAAACTTACAAACTCATCATATGTATCAAAGCTGTATGATTCAAAGGATTTTTTTTCGTAATCACAAAAAACCTGTTCATTATTACCATTATTGTTAATAATGCGAATTCGCATTGCATCATTATTTTTGATAACCTTATTTAATATCATAGTTAAATAATCATCATCAAATTTTTCTTTAAAAAATAATGCTCCGCACAAATTTGATACACCGGTATCTTCATAGAACTGCTGAACATTTACAATATTTGTTTGTGGGATAGTCAGCTTAAAACTATTGTTATTTATTCCCATATTATTTCAACTCCTCATCTAAATTTTGTAAGTTAGTATCTAAACAAAAGAACGGAATCACACATTAATTCCGTTCTTTGATAAATTTTAAATCTAAAACGAATTTATAAAAATTCTATATCACTCATACCTCAAAGCATCAACCACCTGCATTTTTGTTGCCTTATATGCCGGATATATTCCAAAAACAACTCCAATCAGCAAGGAAACAAAAACAGAAAAAGCTATCATACTAAATGAAACATTTACATTAATATTTATCGGAATACCAAGATTCATCTGCAAAAGACTGCCTGCCACAACGGCAAGGATTTTTGATATTATCAAGCCAAAAATCAATCCTAAAATACTGGCAGTAAGTGCAATAGTAAATGACTCCGTCAGAAACTGAAATAATATTGATGCATTTGAAGCTCCCATTGCTTTTCTTATACCAATTTCATTAGTCCTTTCGGTAACGGTAACAAGCATTACATTCATAACACCTATTCCGCCAATCAGCAAAGCAATGGCGGCAATAGCTGAAACAATTTTTATTATTATATCAACTATAATTTGTACTGACTGAAAATAATCACTCATAAACTGAACTTCAATGCTCCAATTATCTGTATCCAGAAACTGACTGAAATATTTTATCATAGAGCTTCGTAATAATTCATTGTCTTCAACATCTTTAACCATAAAATTAATGTTAGAACGCTGATAATATTTTTCATCCAATAAGACACTATGCTTATTTTCAATATAAGTACGATTTACAAAAGCTAAAGTAGTAATCTGACTTAATGCATCTCCTGTTAAATCGTTAAAATATTTATATGTACCTACAATAATAACCGGAACATTATATCCGTCAGGATTAATAATAATTTCCTTACCAATAGGGTCCTCGTCACCAAAAAGATAGGTAGCAACGGCATCAGGAATAACAGCAGTAGAGGCAGAATTTTTTATATCAGCAAGTGAAATATCTCTGCCCTTGAGTATATCAAAATTTGTATAGGATACTTCTTCTGCATTCGCTGCAAAAAGTGCAAAACGAGCCTTTTTGCCCATATATTGCGAAGAGTAAACTCCTGTGGCTGTTCCCAAGGCAACATAAGAGTTACCGCAAACATCCATTGATAAAAACTTATCAACCTCTCGTGCATCTAAATAAACATCATCAGGTAGTATTACATCACCCCATTCATTATAGGTAACATTGCCATTTGTATCAGTAGGTACTATTGACAAAAATGCCTGATTATTCTTATACAAGGTTGAAGTAATTTCATTAAAGGTATCATAAAATGTATTTCCAATAATAGTAATCATTATCAGCGATGATATGCCGACTATTATTCCAAGCATTGTCAAGGCAGAACGAACCTTGTTTTCCAACATCATTTTTACAGAAAAAGAAAAAGTTTCAATTATACCCATAAAATTCTTCCCCTCATCAAATCAAACCATTTTTGATTTTGTCGCCTTCACTAAGCTGGTCGGAAATAATTTCTACATAATAATCTGTTACCAACCCTTTTTCCACTAAAATACGCTCACTTGTATCTGTGGTTTCATCATATTTTTCAACATAATAACAGCCATTCTCATCTTCTGCAATGGAGTCATACGGAACTGCAATAATATCGTGACGCTCAGCAATAACAATTTTTACAGACACTGTAAATCCAGGATAAATATTATAATTATCAACACTTTCATCTGTTGTAAATGAAATTTTATAGCCACCCTTTTCCTCATCATAAAAATTATCAATATCCGTAATATGACCATTAACATTCTCATAATTATTTGAGGCAAACTGTAAAATCAGCTTGCTGTTTTTTGACAATTCTTCAACATAATCCGGAAGAACATATGCCTGAAAATGCAGCTTACCATAATCCTGAATCTGACACACCTTACCATCAAAAATATAATTATCCGGCTTAGCATACAAATCCGAAATTACTCCGCTCACAGTAGCTTTTATCTCGCTTTTCTCAAGCATTTTATTCAATATTTCAATTTGCTCAACATAATTATTTCTTATGGTTTTATCAAGCTCGGCATATTTCTTTTCATTCTTGGCAGAGCTTACAGATTTTTCTCCTTCAATCTTCATAAGCTCGTATTGCACCTTTAACTGGTCTATTGCTTCGCTGACTTTTTCAGCATTTTCACCATAAGCCTTGTATTTCTCAAGATAGAAGCTTGACTCTATTTCAGATAAATTGTACAATTCTTCATTCTTAGCCTTGTCCTTCTGCAAAGAAACCAGCTCATCGGCAATATTATCGGTTACTGCTTCAATTTTTTTAAGTGAGTTTATACTGTCTTCAATACTTGAAATTTTAGCTTTAAGCTTTTCACAATTTTCTACAGCTTCATCATATAGTCCCTTATACTCTTTTTCTGACTTTTTTAATTCATCATAATTTTTCTGGTAATCATCAATTTTCACTTCAAGCTCTTTCAAAGCCGTTTTGCTGTAGTCATTACTAAATTTTACATCATCTGAATAATTATCAAGCATTAACGCATTATATTCATCAAATTCTTCCAGCATTTTTTTATAATTTGCAAGCTGTTTTTCGATTTCAGAGGTATCAAATCTGCAAATTACATCCCCTGCCTTAACATCATCGCCAACCTTAAAGCAAACCTCTTTTACACGCATTGTATTATCAGAAAAAACATCTGTAACCTTATCTGAAACAGCTTCACCGGAAACATTCATACTTTTATAAAGGTCAGTAGTTTTTATTGTAAAACAGCTTACAGAGTCAGCCTTAACAGCTGATTTATTAATAAGTATGATATAGCCAACCACCAATATTATAAGCACAATAAGCGAAATACATATCCACTTAAAATAACTCTTATGTATTAATGACTTCATATAAAAATCCTTCCCTGTGCAGAAATGTAAAAAATATTACAACTCATATCTTAATGCATCTGTAATAGACATCTTTGCCGCCTTGAGTGCAGGATATACACCAAAAGTAATACCCACAACTATCGAAAAAATAGCAGAAATCAAAACAGCCCAACCATTAACAGCAAGAGAAATATCACTTGTGTTAAGAAAATACTTCAAGGATTCATCAGGAATCATCTCAAAGAAAAATCCAAGCCTGCTCTCAAGTATTAACAAAATAATAAAGCTAAGTATAACCCCAATCGCACAGGCAAACAAACAAATAATAACAGATTCCGTCACAAACTGCATAACAATATCTGAATTGCTTGCCCCAATAGCCTTTTTGGTGCCTATTTCTTTGGTTCTTTCCTTTACATTGACAAGCATAGTATTCATCAGACTAATTCCACCAACAATTAATGAAAGTACCGCTGCGGCAACAAACACAATCATAAGTAAATATACAGTATCATTTGTGTTAGCAGCCTGTGAATAACCACTGTAAACATCAGACCTGTAGTCTTCCTTATCCGCAAATCTGTTCATTAAAACTCGCATAAGGTAATTTACCGCACTTTCAACATTAACACCATCCTTGACTACAATGTTAATGGTATCATATTTTAAACTATTGGTATCAATATTCATACATTTGTTAAAATACTCATATGAACAATAAATATTTGAAACCCATAAATGCTTGTCTGATAATCTATTAAGCTTTCCTGTATTATCAACAGCCGTATAAACTCCCACAACTACAGCATCAATCATCTGACCTGAATCATTTCCAATGCTGATAGTTTTGCCAATAGCATTATCAATGCTGTCAAAGCAACATTCTGCCATAATATCAGAAATAACAACCGAAGAGCTTTTGCAAGCAGAATCCGCAGAATTTATAAATCTGCCTGATTTCATAATAATCTGATGAGCCTGAGCATAACAAGCTGAAACCCCTTTGAGATTAGCAGGAGCATAATGACTTTCATCAATAACCACATTTCCAAGAACACTGTCATTACTTTCAAGCAACGCACCCAAAAACATTTCATTGGAATCCGCCAATTCAAGCAATTCGCTATATGACATATCATAATCATCGGTATGATTTACAGAGTAAACATCACCCTGAACACGATTACCGCCAAGACTACCAGAAAAATATAATTCAACAACATTTGTAGCAGTAAACCCAACGGAAATAATCAAAACAACTGCACACACACCAATAATAATACCAATCATTGTCAGAAACACACGCATTTTATTTTTCATCATATCTGACAGTATATAAACAACTTGCTCAATATAATACATCGCATATTCCTTTCGTCAGTAAATTAATTATCAAATGATAAAATTTAAATTTACTGCACATCATCTATTGCCGTATCAATTATTTCAACTATCATACCGTCAGTTAATGCTGAAGTATCGGAAACAACTATCATAGAATCATTATCAATTTCATCATTCATAATCTGAATATATTCATTATTTTTTATGCCTGTTTCAACCTTTTTTTCAGAAAGAACATACAATCCATCTGCATTTGGTTCAGCAACAAAAACATAATCCGCAGAGTTATCTGCATTACGCCATACCGCATCCTTGCGAATAGAATTTACCTCTTCATTAAGAGTAATAATACTGCACGAAACAAGCATACCTATATTTTTATCCTGAATATCATCACTTGTAATGAAAACATCAAAGCCTTTTTCAGCCTTTACATAGTTGATTTTTGAAACTGTTCCCTTTAATATATTAGAACTGTCAGACAACAGATAAAAATCAACAGCCATACCCTCTTTAACTGCAAGCACATCCCTATCAGAAATGCTGATATGAATAACCTTACTTGCATCATTTACAATAGTTGCAAGATTTTTTTCTGTATCAGACTTACCCTTTTCAACATTAAGGCTTGTAACAACACCGTCTGACGGGGCGTATATAACTGAGTTTTTCAATACATTATTAAGATTTTCCAAATTCTTTGTATATTCAGAATTATCAGACTTATATGAATCTATTTCATATTGAAGCTTGTCAATCTCACGATTTGTTTCCATTTCTGTAGAATCGTAATTTGATTTACAGGAATTGAGTGCCTCTTTATATTCAGATACCAAGCTGTAATATGTATCACACTCCTGAGTGTACATACTAAGCTGAGTTTGATAAAGCTCACATTTACTGCTGCAGCTTGCAATCTCTTCTTCGGTATGTGCATTGTCAAGCTCAGCTTTTGCAGACTCATATTGCTTTTTTGCATCTTCACAGTTTTTCAATGCTTCTTCGTACTTTTTGCTCACATCATCATATTTCTCTTCAGCTAAGGTAATGCTCTTTTTAAGATTATCAAGCTTAACCTTCTGCGAATTTTTCAGATATGAAAGCTCAGTTTTCTTATTATTGACAGTCTGTTCATCAAGTGAATTACTGTCAGAAATTTTCTTCTGTATATCAGTAATCTGCTGTTTGATATTATCGGTATCAAATTCACAGATTTTATCTCCTTTTTTAACATTATCTCCTACCTTAACAAATACATTCTTAACACAGTAGGACTCAATATCTGTAGATACAATATATGTACCTGTATCCTGCTCAACTGTACCATTTGCAGTAACGCTGTCAAAAATATTACGAACCTGACAGTTTTCGACTGCAACACTAACCTCTGCACCTGAATTATTGCCACATGCCGTAAGCATACCTGCAACTATAAAGGCACTCATAGCCATAATCAAAGCTTTTTTCATACTAACCTCCAAAATCAGCGATAAAAAGTAGAATAATAATTATTTTTTCACAACATCGCTGATAATATTACCATCCGAAATAGTGATAATACGCTCCGTTTCCTCTGCAAGCTCAGGGCTGTGGGTAATCAATACTATTGTTTTCCCCTCGGAATGAAGCTTATGAAAAATATCCATAACTGTTCTGCCTGTTTTTGTATCCAAAGCACCTGTTGGTTCATCCGCCAGTATCAGGTTTGGATTATTCGCCATAGCACGAGCTATGGCGACTCTCTGTTTCTGTCCGCCTGATAATTCATTAGGATTATGATTATATCTTGAACTCATATCAACCATTTCAAGCAGTTCTTTTGCACGCTGAGTTCTCTCTTTTCTGCCAACCTTTGCATACACCATCGGCAATTCAACATTTTTCAATGCAGTAGCTCTTGGAATTAAGTTAAAATTCTGAAAAACAAAGCCAATTTCCTTGTTCCTGATTTTACTTAATTCCTTATCAGACATTTTGGATATGTCACGATTATTAAAAAAGTATTCGCCCTCAGTAGGTCTGTCCAAAGCACCGATAATATTCATCAAAGTACTTTTTCCGGAACCTGATTGACCAACAATAGCAACAAATTCGCCTTCATCAACACGCAAATCAATGCCATTTAATATCTGTAGCTCATTAGGCTGACCAATATAATACCTTTTGATAATGTTAGTCATATTTATAATATTTTTCTTTTTATCCGGCATACTTCCTCCATT
>JAKSRB010000056.1 GCA_024403825.1 Ruminococcus sp.
TAATTATATATATTCTTGGCTGGGTGCTTATTGCTGAAGGCTCGGCAATGCAGGCAGGAACACTAACCTCTCTTATATACGGAGAGCATAAGGGATTATATTTTTTATGCACAGGATTGGTCTGCATATTACTCGGAATACTTGCAGTTAAGGTTAAAAAGCCAAAAAATATGGTATTATATCAAAAGGCAGGCTTTGCTGCTACTGCTTTAAGCTGGATATTGATGGCCTTTGTCGGTTGTCTTCCTTTCCGATTAAGCGGTGAAATCCCGGCATTTATAAATGCCTTTTTTGAAGCGGTTTCAGGTCTTACAACCACAGGCTGTACAATACTGAATGATGTCGAGGCATTAAGCAAATGTATGCTTATGTGGCGAAGTGTACTGCATTTTCTCGGAGGAATGGGAGTTATTGTATTCTTGCTTGCAATAATTCCAAAGCTTGGCGGACAGCAGAATATATTTTTAATGAAAGCCGAAAGCCCTGGACCTATAATCAGTAAAACTGTTCCGCGTATGAGAAACTATGCCGCTATTCTTTACGGTATATATGTTTCACTCACTTTAATGGAAATTATACTCTTGCTCATAGGCGGAATGCCAGTATTTGATGCAATTAATACAGGTCTTTCCACAGCAGGTACAGGTGGTTTCGGACTTTATAACAATAATATGGCTGCCTATGACAGCTATTACCTGCAAGGAGTAGTTGCAGTATTTATGATGCTGTTTGGTATAAACTTTACATTTTACTTTTTGCTGCTCACAAGAAAATTCCAGCAGGCATTTCTAATGGAAGAATTGTGGGTATATTTTGGAATTATCATACTCTGCACAACATTGATAACCATAAATATCAGTCATCTATTCCCTACCCTGTATGATGCATTCCACCAAAGCTTCTTCTATGTACTGGCAATTCTCACAACAACAGGTTTCGGTATAGTTGATGTAAATGAATGGCCACAGTTTTCAAAAATAATCATAGTAATTATAACCTTTGTAGGTGCAATGGCAGGAAGTACAGGCGGTGGATTTAAAATTGCACGAATAATAATGTTATTCAAAGAGGTAAGAAAAGAATTTTCATTATTAATTCATCCACGCAATGTGAAGTCAGTAAAAATTGACGGAAAAACCATAGACCACAGCGTAATGAGAACAACATCAATGTACTTAGTATTATACATTGGCATATTTGCATTCAGTATGCTTTTAATTTCATTAAATAATATGGATTTTCAAACAACATTTACATCCGTTGCGGCAACCTTGAATAATACAGGTCCTGGACTTGGAATGGTAGGACCTGTAGGCAATTACACAGATTTTAGTGTATTATCAAAAATAGTATTAATTTTTGATATGCTGGCAGGACGACTTGAGCTGTTTCCACTAATGCTTTTATTCTCACCTTCAGCATGGAAAAAAGCATAATATATTTAATTTAATTCAAAAACATAATCCCCACCAATTAAGACTTTAAAACCTTAATTGGTGGGGATTTTTAATTATTGATACTATTAAATTACTTAATCAGACTTGTGCCGTCCATTTCCTCAGGCTGTTTGATGTCAAGAATCTGGAGCATTGTTGGAGCTATATCAGCAAGTCTGCCACCCTCTTTAAGCTCACAATCATATCCTACTACGCAGAATGGTACAGGATTTGTTGTATGAGCTGTGAATGGTGAGCCGTCCTCAGCAATCATCTTATCTGCATTACCATGGTCAGCTGTAATAATTGCAACTCCGTCCATTTCCTTTACTGCATTAATAACCTGTCCTACACAATCATCAACTGCTTCAACAGCCTTTACTGCCGCCTCAAATACACCTGTATGACCTACCATATCGCAGTTAGCATAATTAAGAATAATAACATCATACTTACCTGATTTAATTGCAGGAACAAGCTTTTCTGTTACGATATATGCACTCATTTCTGGCTGTAAATCATAGGTTGCAACAGCAGGTGATTTTACAAGTATTCTGTCCTCACCGTCATACTGCTTTTCAACACCGCCATTAAAGAAGAATGTTACATGTGCATATTTTTCAGTTTCAGCTATTCTGAGCTGTGACATACCAAGGCTTGAAATATACTCGCCAAGTGTATTGTTTAATGACTGTGGCTTGAATGCAACTTCAACATTTGGCATTGTTGCATCATACTGAGTCATACAAACAAAATTAATTGGGAAGAAACCATTTTTTCTTTCAAAGCCTGTAAATTCAGGGTCAACGAATGTTCTGGTAATCTCTCTTGCTCTGTCAGGACGGAAATTGAAGAAAATAATGCTGTCATTTGGCTGAACCTTTGCTCCACCGTCAATTACAGCAGGAACAACAAATTCATCAGTCACACCATTTTCATAAGAATTTTTAACAGCACAAACAGGACACTTAGCCTTTACGCCCTCACCATATACCATAGCGGCATAAGCCTTTTCAACTCTGTCCCAGTTGTTGTCACGATCCATTGCATAGTATCTGCCTTCAACTGTAGCAACCTTACCAACACCGATTTTCTTGATTTCATCAAGAAGCTCAGCAACAAAATCAGCCGCACTTGAAGGAGGAACATCACGACCGTCAAGGAAACAATGGATATATACATCTTTAAGACCCTTGCTCTTTGCAAGCTCAAGAATACCATAAAGATGAGTATTATGACTATGAACACCACCGTCAGAAAGTAGTCCCATTAAGTGAAGAGCTGTACCGTTTTCAAGAGCCTTATCCATAGCATTTACAACAGCTTCATTATCCTTGAGTTTATCCTCTTTGATAGTCTTAGTAATCCTTGTAAGCTCCTGATATACAATTCTGCCTGCACCCATATTTGTGTGACCAACCTCAGAGTTACCCATCTGACCATCAGGAAGACCAACATCCATACCTGATGCACCAATCTGAGTAAGAGGGTTTTCAGCAAAAATCTTATCAAGATTTGGCTTATTAGCAGCCGCAATAGCATTTCCCTCAGCAGGAGCAATACCATAGCCGTCAAGAATCATTAAAATTAAAGGTTTTTTCATAAAAGTATCCCCTTATAAACTATTTTAAATACATAGGGTAAGCCCAAGGACTTACCCTATCAAAAGCAGTTATTATCTGAAAAATATAATTACTTGCTTGCAGCCTTAACAATAGCAGCAAATTTTTCAGCAACGAGTGAAGCACCACCGATAAGACCACCGTCAACATTTGTCTTTGAAAGGAGTTCATCAGCGTTGCCGTCATTCATAGAACCACCGTACTGAATTGTAACAGCCTGAGCAACCTCTTCGCTGTAAAGCTTAGCAAGTGTAGCACGAATGAAAGCACAAACCTCTTCAGCCTGCTCAGCTGTAGCTGTCTTACCTGTACCAATAGCCCAAACTGGCTCATAAGCGATTACAGTCTTAACAACATCTTCAGCAGAAACATCAAAAAGGTCAAGCTTAATCTGTCTTGCGATAACTTCCTCAGTAATATCGCATTCACGCTCCCAAAGAAGCTCACCAACACAAACGATTGGCTTTAAGCCTGCTGCAAGAGCAGCCTTTGTTCTCTTATTAACAGTTTCATCAGTTTCACCGAAATACTGTCTTCTCTCGCTGTGACCGAGAACAACATACTCAACGCCCATTTCAGTAAGCATACCTGTTGAAATTTCACCAGTAAATGCACCATTTGCAGCCCAGTGACAGTTTTCAGCACCAATTTTAACATTAGTACCCTTAGTAACCTCAAGAGCAACACTTAAATCAACATATGGAACACAAGCAATAACTTCGCAATCAGCATCCTTTACAGCAGGAACAATTTCCTCAAGAAGAGCCTTAGCTTCGCTTGGAGTCTTATTCATTTTCCAGTTACCGGCAATAATAGCCTTTCTTTTAGCCTTATCCATTATAAAAACTTCCTTTCAGAAAAAATCAAATATATCAAAAACTGATATATGGGCGAGAAATCCTCGCCCATAGCAAATAAACATAATTATTTATCAGCAATTACAGCAATACCTGGGAGAGTTTTGCCCTCAAGATATTCAAGAGAAGCACCGCCACCAGTAGAAATGTGGCTCATCTTATCAGCATAGCCGAGCTGAATAACAGCAGCAGCACTATCACCGCCACCGATGATTGTTGTAGCATCAGTTTCAGCAAGAGCCTCTGCAACAGCGATTGTACCCTTAGCAAGTGTAGGATTTTCAAATACACCCATAGGACCGTTCCAAACAACAGTCTTAGCACTCTTAACAGCCTCAGCAAAGAGAGCCTGAGTCTTAGTACCGATGTCAAGACCTTCCTTATCAGCAGGAATCTTGTCAGAATCTACAATTTCAACCTCGATAGGAGCGTCAATAGGATTTGGGAAACCAGCAGCAACAGTTGTATCAATAGGAAGAACGAGGTTCTTGCCGAGCTTCTCAGCCTTTTCCATCATTTCCTTACAGTAATCAAGCTTTGTGTCGTCAACGAGTGAAAGACCAACTTCCTTGCCCTGAGCCTTGAGGAATGTATAAGCCATACCGCCACCGATAATAAGTGTATCGCACTTTTCGAGAAGGTTAGAGATAACATTGAGCTTATCAGCAACCTTTGCACCACCGAGGATAGCAACGAAAGGACGAACAGGAGTTTCAACAGCATTACCAAGGTAGTTGATTTCCTTCTGCATAAGATAACCTACAGCAGTATCCTTAATATGCTCAGTAACACCGGCAGTTGAGCAATGTGCACGATGAGCAGAACCAAAAGCATCCATTACGAATACTTCTGCAAGAGAAGCAAGCTCAGATGAGAATGGCTCAAGATTCTTAGTTTCTTCTTTTCTGAAACGAGTGTTCTGGAGAAGAACAACATCACCATCATTCATTTCTGCAACAGCTTTTTTAGCATTCTCGCCAACAACTTCGTCATCATTAGCAAAAACAACATCCTGACCTAAAAGCTCAGAAAGTCTTACAGCAACAGGAGCAAGAGAGAACTTCTCTTCAGGACCATTCTTAGGCTTACCAAGATGTGAGCAAAGAATAACCTTGCCACCGTCAGCAATAAGCTTCTTAATTGTAGGAAGAGCAGCAGTAATTCTGTTATCATTAGTGATAACGCCGTCCTTAAGAGGTACATTAAAGTCAACACGAACGAGAACTTTTTTACCTTTTACATTAATGTCATCAACAGTAATCTTGTTAAGATTCATATTTAAACATTCCTTTCATAATAGAAGAATATTGTAAAAATTTAGTATTTCTACAATCATATTTATTATATATCAAAAAACCGTATTTATCAATAGATTTTAAAAATTTTTTTGTGCAGGAGAAGTGCCTGAGCTGACAAATCTCAGTTAGCCACCACAAACCATAAAATCGAAAAACGGCAAGGTCAGCAACCTTGCCGTTAGTTAGAACATTATATGTATCCTTCAAGTCATTAGCCCTCTGATGGAGCACCAACAGGACAAGTATCTGCACATGTGCCACAATCAACACAAGTATCAGCATCAATTACATACTTGCCGTCACCCTCAGAAATGGCAGATACAGGACATTCAGCTGCACAAGCACCGCACTGAATGCAATCATCACTAATTACATATGCCATAATGGGAATACCTCCTTTTTAGATTTCAATTATATTTTATCATATATTTTTAAAATTGCAATTACTTTGGAAACATTTTTATAATAATGACAGATATTTTTCAAAATATCATCACAAAAAGCGGAATATTGTCAAAATTATTCCAATCCCTTGAACTCTTCAAGCTCTTTTTTGCCAACTTTTATGTAACCGTCCTTTACAAGCCCGCATTGCTTCACAAAGAAGGTTTTTGGTGCAACATCTTCCGGAGCATTATCAAGCTTAACCTTTAGGGTTCTTGCAATAAGGTTGTTTTCCACTACAAGACCTTTACCCTCTGGAGTATTGACAATCGCACCGATTTTAGGAGTGCGTTTAAGTAAATCAGTATAAGCCTCCTGCTCATATTTAAGGCAGCACATAAGACGACCGCAGGTTCCTGAGATTTTTACAGGAGAAAGCGACAATCCCTGCTCCTTTGCCATTTTTATTGAAACAGGCTGAAATTCACCCATAAAGCTTGCACAACAAAATGGTTTTCCGCATATTCCAAGACCACCGAGCATCTTTGCTTCATCTCTTACACCAATTTGCCTTAACTCAATTCTGGTTCTGAAAATTGATGCAAGGTCCTTTACCAATGCTCTGAAATCAACTCTGCCGTCTGCTGTAAAATAAAATAATATTTTGCTGTTATCAAATGTGTATTCAACATTAACAAGCTTCATATCAAGATGATGATTTGCAATTTTCTGTTCACAGATTTTATATGCTTCACTTTCTCTCAATCTGTTTTCAGCAAGATGCTTTAAATCCTCTTCATCTGCAATTCTTATAAGCGGTTTAAGCGGATGAGTAAGCTCTGATTCATCTATAGTTTTGTTAGGCGTTGCAACCTCACCACATTCAAGTCCCCTTGCGGTTTCTACAATTACCATATCTCCTCTGCTAAGCTTATTATCAAGTGGGTCAAAATAATATACCTTTCCCACCTCTTTAAATCTGACTCCAATTACCTCTGCCATGAGATCCTCCTGTATTCTCCACACAACCAAGTTGTAAGTAAATTTATGTTAATATTCTGTGCTATTTTTCTTTCGGCATCGTCCGTAAGCTCAATCATCAAAATCAGCTTTGCCATTGTAAATCTTGTGCTTAATTGCCTTGCAAGCTCTTCGTTTGTAACCGCATTTCCGCCTAACAGCAATACAAGCCCATCTCTTAACAATAGTTTTACTATCTGCAAAACTTCGCCTGATTTTTCCTTATCTGTAAGAACATTCAATGCTTTAAGCAAATCATATTCCTTTGTCGATACCATACCTTTGACAATATCAAATGCATACTGCCTTGAGGTTTCATCAAAGCTTTTTTCACTTGAAATTTTAAGCAATGTACATCTTGAGCGAATTGTGATAAGCAGTCTGCGACTGTTTTCACATGTAAAAATAAATAATACATTCTGAGGCGGTTCTTCAATCAGCTTCAAAATTGAATTTTGCTGAACCGTATCAAGTCTTTCATCCGCTGATTCAAAGATATACACCTTAGTATCAGCATCATTTGGACGAATTGCAGAATCTTCAATAATATCCCTCAGCTGGGCAATAGAATATCTGCCTGACTTTCCCTCAGGATAAGCATATTTTATATCCGCATGAGCCTGATTAAATGCATTGTGACATTGCTTGCATATTCCACATGGCTTATTGTCTGAACTGCAAACAGCATACATTGATAAATATTTTGCAATTTCAAGAGATTTTCCCTTGTCATCACACTCTATAATAACTGCGTGAGGAATTTTTCCGTCAGATTCAAGTGTATCAATTAATTTTGAAATATTCTCATCAAAATCAAATAAATCCTTATTCAAAAATTCCACCTCGCATAAAACATACAAATTTAAAATGATTATTTTAAATTAACAACATTAGTAACAATATCACCCTTATCGGTAATATCAATAAATCCGTAGCTCGCCATATATCCATGGCATGAACCTGGATTCATCATATAAAGACCGTCTTCAAAATAGGTCATAGCCTGATGAGTATGACCAAACAGCAAAATATCAGCCTTTTGCTCTCTTGCCGCACACATCAATCTGTAAAGACCTGTCTTTGCATTATACAAATGACCATGGGTAACAAAAATAGTTTTACCCATAATTCTCAGGGTTTCAACCCCAGGAAACCAACTATTCCAATCACAGTTACCCCTTACAGCAACCACCATTTTATCCTTATAATTATCCTTTAAAAACTGAGCCTGCTCATCACCGTCACCACAATGTATAATAACCTCAGCGGTCGGCTGAGAGTCAACAGCACGAATAAGGCTTCTTAAATCTCCATGAGTATCAGACACAACTAAAATACGCATTAATAAACTCCGTTCTTATTATAAATCTGATTTTAAATCCATATAATGTATAAATTCAGAATTTCAAGCATAATTTATTCTGAGGTGTTATATATGGCTGACAATAAAAACAAAATGCTCAATGATTTATCACGCCGACTCGGCATATCACAAAGCGAAATAAAAAAAGCTGCTCAAAACGGTAATATGCAGGAATTGATAAATAAAACAGACAGTGAAAATGCTGAAAAAATCAAATCCATTCTCAATAACCCCGAAAAAACCAAACAACTTCTGAGCAGTCCACAGGCTCAGGCATTAATGAAACTGTTGAATGGAGAATAATATAAATGTCCGATATTCAGGAAAAGCTAAATCAGATTTTAAGCAATCCGGAGGCACTGCGACAGGTGCAAAGTCTTGGTGAACAGCTTGGGCTGAATACCTCAGAGCAACCACCGCCACAGCCACAAAGGGCAAAGCCTGAACCTCCGCCAACTATATATCCTCCAACAATGAATAATGATATGCTGAAAGCAATGACAAGGCTTGCACCATTATTAAATTCATCAAAGGGCGAGGATGATATAACAAGGCTATTACATTCGCTAAAACCATTTTTAAGCTATGAACGGCAACAAAAAATTGATAAAGCTGAAAAAATGATAAGACTTATCCGACTTATGCCGTTACTGCGAGAAAACGGACTATTCTGAAACACAAAACAAAATTCATATTTATAAGCAAGTAGGTGAATACTATTCCAAGCTTTGAAAATGATGCCTTTGAAAGGGCAAAGCAAATGCACCGCAGGCAACCACAATATAACAATAGCAATACCACCAACAGTAAACCTGTAAGCTCAGTACAAAATGCAAACTCACCGCCAAAGCAACAGCAAATCGAAAAAGAACCGATAAACAATATTCCTGAACCGCCACCCATTCAAAAAACAACAGCAACCCCCACTATACAAAACAACATCGAAAACAGTGTATTTAACAAGCTTTTTGATGACAAGGAACAAACCCTGATTCTGTTATTAATGATTTTGTTAATGGAGGACAACTCAGAGCCACCACTGTTACTTGCATTGATTTATCTGCTGATGTAATGATTATCTAATCTGACCATTACCCTTGATAATAAATTTACTGCTTGTAAGCTCATTAAGTCCCATAGGGCCTCTTGCGTGAAGCTTCTGGGTTGAAATGCCGATTTCAGCACCAAGTCCAAATTCGCCACCGTCTGTAAAGCGTGTTGAAGCATTGACATAAACTGCCGCTGAATCAACGCTTGTTGTAAATTTTTCAGCATTTGCATAATCGCTTGTTACAATACATTCGCTGTGACCTGTACTGTATTTTGCTATATGTTCGAGAGCCGAATCAATATCATCAACAACCTTGACAGCAAGAATGTAGTCAAGAAATTCATTTGCAAAATCCTCTTCAACCGCCTCAACAACGCAATCACCAAGAATTGCCTTTACAACAGAACAACCCCTTATTTCTACATTTTTCTTATCAAGCTCTGCCTTAATTTCCGGCAGGGCTTTTTCAGCGATATTCTTATGAATAAGAACAGTTTCGAGTGCATTGCAAACTGAAGGACGAGAGGTTTTTCCATTGAAAATAATATTTTTAGCCATTTCAATATCAGCACTTTCATCAACAAACAAATGACAGTTGCCGACACCTGTTTCAATTACAGGAACCTTTGCATTATTAACAACACTTTTAATTAAACCTGCACCGCCACGAGGAATAAGCACATTAAGATATTCAGTCAACTGCATAAGCTCAGTAGCACTCTGCCTTGAGGTATCCTCAATAAGACCGATACAATCCTCAGGAAAGCCAACCTCAGCAAGAGCATTTCTCATAGTATTGGCAATAGCCTTATTTGAGTTAATAGCCTCCTTGCCTCCTCTGAGAATTACTGCACTTCCTGCTTTAAGACATAAAGCAGCGGCATCAGAGGTAACATTCGGACGAGCCTCATATATTATACCGATAACCCCCATAGGTACTGTAACCTTTTCAATTTTCAAGCCGTTTTTAAGGGTTCTGCCATCAAGCACTCTGCCCACAGGGTCAGCAAGATTAGCCACCTGTTCAACACCAACAGCCATACCCTCTATTCTTTCAGCTGTCAGCCTTAATCTGTCAAGCAAGGATTCAGTAAGACCTGCATTTCTTCCGTTTTCAATATCAATATCATTCGCCTTGATAATTTCCGCAGAATTTGCACGCAATGCCTTTGCAATAGCAAGCAAAGCATCGTCCTTTGAAGAGCCTGCATTTATAAGAAATCTGGAAGCTTTTTTAGCTGATGCTCCCATCTGTTCAATTACTGTCATATGTAAAAATCCTTTCAATATTATAATAAAGTCTGTGGTAAGAATTTAGTACCAATGCTATTACCTTCAAAAACCTCATACAGATTTTCAGGAGAAGAACCATTCATCACATAAACCTCAACGCCACGCTTTGTAGCATAATCAGCCGCCTGTAGCTTGGTAATCATACCGCCTGTACCTCTGTTAGAGCCTGTACCTGCCGCCATATCAAAAATGCTCTTGTTGATTTTTTCAACAATATCAATTTTCTGAGCAAGTGGGTCGGTTTTAGGATTAGAGTCATATAAACCGTCAATATCTGTAAGAATAATAAGTCTGTCAGCGGCAACAAGACCTGCAACTATAGCAGAAAGCATATCATTATCACCAAAATTATTACCCTCAAGCTCATCAATAGCAACGGTGTCATTTTCATTGATAACAGGGATAATTTCCATTTTCAGAAGCTCATCAAGAGTATTGATAACATTCTGTCTTTTCTGCTCAGTTTCAACAGCATAGCGTGTAAGAAGAATCTGAGCAACTGTATGATTATATTCACCAAAAAGCTTATCATACATAAACATAAGCTCACATTGACCGATAGCCGCAAGAGCCTGCTTTTTTTTAGTTTCGGTAGGGCGGGAAGAAAGACCAGCCTTACCCATACCAACACCGATAGCACCTGAGGAAACGAGCATTATCTGTTCTCCCCTGTTCTGCAAATCAGATATAACCTTGCAAAGTGCCTCAATACGGCGATAGTTTATTTTACCATTTTCATATGTAAGAGTTGAAGTACCTACTTTAATAACGGTACGATTATTTTTCATAAATTCACCTGATTCATAGATTGAATATAATTAAAAATATTATAGCATAAAAAACAAATCAATAGCAATACTTTATAGAATTATTTAAAAAATAATGTTGACACAAAATTTTATTAATAGTATAATTTTGGTAACAATTTTTTAAAAGTAAAAAACCTATTAATAAAAACTAAAATTTTAACAAGGAGGAACAAAAAATGGCATATAATATTGAAGATAAAAATCTGCTCGCATTGCTTGAGGCATTAAAAGAAATTAAAAATATTGATTGCATAGCGTTGGGCGGTTCAAGAGTTTCAGGCAATAATGATTCAATGTCAGACTATGATTTATATGTTTACTGCAATGACGAAATAACATATGAAGAGAGGAGCAAGGCAATAGCTCCTCATTGCAGTCAGGCAGAAATCTGCAACCATTATTGGGAATCAGAGGACAACTGCATAATGAACAACGGCATAGGCGTTGACATAATATACAGACAGATGAAATTTGCAGAATTTTTTACAAATATGATTACCGAGAATTTCAAGCCTATGAACGGATACAGCACCTGCTTCTGGGATAATATACTCAATAGCGAAATAATATTTGATAAATCAGGAAAATTCAGCGAATTTCAGAAAAGGATAAATATTCCTTATTCAGACGAAATGAGCAGAAAGGTAATTGAAAATAACAGAAATCTGTTAAGCGGAAAATTACCGTCATATGACCAGCAGATAAAAAAGGCGGCAGAAAGAGGCGACCTTGTAAGTGTACATCACAGAATAACTGAATTTCTTGCAAGCTACTTTGATATAATCTTTGCATTAAACAAGGTAACACATAAAGGTGAAAAGCGATTGATAAAGCTTTGCAAAAAGTATTGCAAAAAACTGCCTGAGAGCTTTGAAGAAAATATAAATGCACTTTTGGCTTCAACAACAAAAGGTAACTCCTTTGAAATCATCTGCGATATGGTAGAAAAGTTAGATAAAATTTTATAATAAAATCAATCACAAAAATGCTCCTTCGCAATAATATATAGTGTAAGCGAAAGGAGGCAAACGCAAATGTGTAACAACAACTTATTTGGCAATGGCGGCAACTGCTGTACTTGGATTATTATTCTCTTAGTAGTACTCTGTTGCTGTGGCAACAACAACGGAAATGACGGCTGTGGCTGCTGCGGTTAATTCCACCACAATTATTTAATTTAAAAATTAAGGACTAAAAAATATGAGG
>JAKSRB010000057.1 GCA_024403825.1 Ruminococcus sp.
TGCTTTAAAATTTACAAAAAACAGATTGAATTTAACCTCTATATAGTATATAATGGTAAATAACAGCGGAATAATATATGTAAGCCGTTGAATTTTAAAATGCATTTATAATATTGGAGAATGATTTAAAATGAGAAAAACTAAAATTGTATGTACTATAGGTCCTGCTTGCAGTGATAAGGAAACCTTATTGCAGATGATTGATGCAGGTATGAATGTTGCGAGAATTAATATGTCACATGGTACCTATGATGAGCTTACTGTAGTTTTTGATACACTGAAATCTGCCATTAAGGAAAGTGGTAAAAATGTTGCCATTTTGCTTGATACAAAGGGTCCCGAGGTAAGAGTGGGAACATTTTCAGAGGGTTCAGCGGTTCTTGTAAGTGGAGCTGAGTTTTCATTGTATAAACAGCAAATTGATGGTGATGAAAATGCTGTAAGCTTGTCATTTCCGAAGCTTGTTGATATTTTTTATAACGAGGGTTCACTTGCATTAGGCAGAGAACTTTTGCTTGATGATGGTCTTATTTCACTTATTGTCAAGGAAGTTTGTCCTGATAAAATTGTTTGTACTGTTCGTGAGGGTGGAACTCTTAAAAATCGTAAAAGCATTAATATTCCAAATTACCATATTAATATGCCATATGTTTCTGCTCAGGACAGGCGTGATATTGAATTTGGTCTTTCACAGGGTGCGAATTTTGTTGCCGCTTCATTTGTCAGAAATCATGAGGATGTTTCAACTCTGCGTGACTTTATAGACAGCCTTGGCTTTGAATATGTTGAAATCATTGCCAAAATTGAAAAGCAAAGCGGTGTAGATGATATGGACGCTATTATGGATTATGCGGACGGTGTAATGGTTGCAAGAGGTGATATGGGTGTTGAAATTCCATTCATTAAGCTTCCTGAAATTCAGAAACAGCTTATTAGAAAGTGCGTTGCTCGTGGTAAATATGTTATCACCGCTACTCAGATGCTTGAAAGTATGACAACTTCTCCTCGACCAACTCGTGCGGAAATAAGTGATGTTGCCAATGCTGTATATGACGGTACAAGTGCGGTTATGCTTTCAGCTGAATCTGCCGCTGGTAAATATCCTGTTGAAAGTGTAAAGGCTCTTGATGCTATCTGTTATGAAGCTGAAAGAAACGGAGAATTTACCGCATTGCATCAATTTGTTGAAGAATACGGAATGATAGATAATAATGTAATCAGAGGCAGTATTTGCAGAGCCGCAAAGGATATTGCTGCAAGAGTTGGTGCAAAGGCAATTATCGTTGAGAGTGCTACCGGAAAGGTTGCAAGAGCTATGGTTCATTTCAGACCGGATGTTCCAGTTATTGCTGTTGTAACTTCAACACTTGTTTGCAGAAAGCTTTGTCTTAACTGGGGTGTAACGGCTCTTGTCGGGGAAGAAAAGCGAACCTCGGATGCTATCACAAAACAGGCTATGGATAAAGCACTCAGCACAGGACTTGTAAACAAGGGAGATACTGTAGTAGTACTTTCATCAAATAAAACCTATCCGACATCAAGTACGGATTCGTTAAATATCAGAATATTGTAAGGATAAAAAATGAAAAATATTATATTAATAGGAATGCCCGGTTCAGGAAAAAGTACTCTCGGAGTTTTGCTTGCAAAGGCTGTTGGTTATTCTTTTATAGATACAGATTTAATAATAAGCAGAAAAGCAAATATGCCATTACAGCAGATACTTGATACTGACGGACTTGATAGTTTTTTAAAGCTTGAAGAGCAGGTTGGAGAAGAGCTTGAATGTACACATACTGTAGTTGCAACAGGCGGTTCAATGGTGTTTGGCGAAAAAGCTATGAAAAATCTCAGGAAGAATGGAATTGTAATATATATTAAAGTTCCGATTGAAGAGATTAAACGCAGAGTTACTAATATACGAACCAGAGGAATTGCCTTCCATAAGGGTGATACTCTTGATGATGTTTATAAAGAGCGTACACCATTATATGAAAAGTATGCAGATATTACAGTTGATTTTCCAGATGGTGGCGATTTAGAGAATACAATAGATAAAATGGTTGCTGCGTATAAAAATTATGTAAAAGAGAACTGATTTTATCTTTTAATGAGGTCTTGACAATATCGTTGATAAGTGATATTATTAAGAAAATATCGTTGATAAGGACACGAAGTACATTAAACTATATTCAGAGAGCGGATGTTTGCTGTAAATTCCGTATATAGAGATGTATTTTACCACCTTTGAGATTTGTGCAGGAAATGGCACAGCGTATTTACTGCGTTAAAGTATTCGAGAGCATTTTTGCTGAAGTTGGGTGGAACCACGAATTATATCGTCCCAATATTCCTTTGTGGAATATTGGGATATTTTTTATGGGAGTTTAGTTATGAGTATGTTTGATAGAAACAATGATATTGAAGATGAAATTGCGGAAATAAACAGAAGAAATAAACAAAGCACTTTTTCTGTTGGATATAATCAAAATCATAGTTATGGAAATAGCAATAATAACGGTAATTCAGCAACAAGATTATTTGGCGGTGATGATGTAGATGATTCTTACTTTGATTCCAAAATTACGCCAGATGAAGATTTTGAAGATAATAGAAACTCTAAGTATGCTGAAGAGGCTCGCAAAACTTTTAAAGGAAACAGAGCTGAGGAAATTCGCAGAGCAAAGGAGCTTATGCAGTTAGGAAATGAAGATATTCAGCTTGAAATGATGCGACAAAATAATGCTACATGGCAAACATTTACCTCAAATCAGGAAATCAGGGATTACGAAAAATTTAATAAACAACGACATCGTATGGTTGAAGATGGGGTTGACCAGCCTGAAGCTTCTGCATATGAAAGAGCAATGGATTTTCTGAATAATAATGGACGAAATGCTGCCAATAATTATGGTGGTAATTCCAATAACCAACCTGTTAGTAAACCTATTAATTACACTAATAAACCATTAAATTATAGTGATTATAACAATGTTTATGTTAGAAATGATGACTCTACACAGCAGAAACCTTATAATAGTGTTGGAGAAAATGAACAAAACACCAAATCTCAAAATAATTACCAAAATATAAGTGAAGAACAACTGCACAAGGATGAATATGAGCGTGCCAAAGAAATTTTAAATAGCAGTGGCGGGATTAATAATGCATTTCATAAAACATATAAAAATAGAGATAAATCCTCTGTTGCAGATATGTATAGTTATGATGAAAATTTATATAATGGTATAAAACCTCCTCGATTTGGAAAGGATTTGCGTCCTTTGCCAATGAAGATAGTGGCTATTATTCTTGCTTTAGTATGTGTGGGTGCATATATGTCAATATTCCTATTTAAACTTCCATTTACTATTCTTAGTGCAGCTATTTGTATATTTGGATTATATGAAGGAACTACAAGATTAATTTTTGGTTCTCACAGTAATAAAGCATTAGGCGTAACAGCGATTATTGATGGAGTTGCGTTAGCTGTTATTAGCTCATTGATGTCAAGTAAAATAACAGGTATATTAAATTCCGAAAATACAAGTAAGGTCTTATTACCTTCAATGTTTTTGATATTTTTTGCATTATTATTATTCAGAACTACTTCGCTTATTTCTGAACGCTACTTTAAAGTAAAATATTGCACGAAAACAGTTGATGCATATGTTGAAAATGTAAAGGTAAGAGTGCATCGTAGTTACAGAGGTAGAGGACGAGGAATAAGTCATACTACATATTCCTACTATCCAATTATTTTATATACAATCAATGGCATAAGGTATCGTTGTTCATCATCTACTTCAACAGATAGGCTGATTGAAAGTTATAATGGACTAAATATTCCAATAAAAGCTGATGAAGAAGAACCAGGATTTTTTATGATACCACATCGTGAACCGTTTGTAATTAATATCATAACAAGTGTAATTTCAATTATTCTTGTTTCTGTGTTTTATTATTTTTTATATTCAAAAGGTGTTATATAGTATTAATGTAATTTATTTTAAATTGGAGATTTTATGGAATGGTATGAAAAAAGTGATACAGAAAAAGAATTAGATGAATTTATGAATAGGAGTAATTCTTCTGAAAATAATGATTATTTTTATGGGAATAACTCTGTTGATGATTATTTTTCTGCAAAAACTGAAGATGAAATATATAACGAATATAAAAGAAAAGAGGAAGAGGCAAAAGCGGAATATGAACGCAAAAAAGCTGAAACCTTAAGACTTGCGGCAGAGGATAAAAAGCGTGCTGAGCAGAGTGCAAGCTATTATGGCACAAACGGTTATACCAATAATAATCAGAAAATTAATACTCCAAGTCCATATATGTATGACGGTAAGCGGAAAAATTCTGATACAGTTTCAAATCGCACACAAACTGCTGTTGATTACAGAACCTATAAGCCTAATGAATATAGTACCAAAAAATTCGGACCGAGCGATTATGGCGGAACATCATTAAAGGGTACATATAGTTTTTATGGCAATCAGACCTTTAGTGATAAAGTGCAGACACCTGTCAATCCTATTGAATCATTAGGATTGAATAATAATTCTCCGCTATTTTATAAACTATTGGTTGGTTGGTCTGTAATATGCGGAATAGGTGCATTCGTATCATTGTTTTATTCTTTGGTGTATTTTGCATTTGTGCTTTTCTTTTATTTTGTTATTATGGGAATAGCTGGCTTTATTTATGAAAATATTGAGGACAGAGTCCCTTATGTGTTCTGTGTTTTTGGTGGTGTCGGTTTTGCATTAGCAGGATACTTATTTGTAGCTGAACCTAATAGCGTTGCATATCTGAAATATTTGCCTGTAGTAATTCCTATTGTAATCGGAATAGCATTTATTGTTTATGCTTTGCTGTATGCACCGCTTAAATGCACCAGATGCAGGTATGAAACTACAGCAGTAGTCAGAAAATACAGCCGACAGCTTGCGGAAAGCAGTTTTAGTAATAAGAAAACGGATGTTATTTTGCCTGTTTACTACTATGAATTTGAGGGAAAAATATATCAGAAAACAGTCAAGGGTTATAGAAAAATGGATACTAAGCTTCCTAAGTATGGTAAGTCCGTAACCGCATATGTTAATGAAAATAATCCATTTGATGTACTTATTGCTGATTATAAGCAATTAAAAAATTATATAGCTTTCGGAATAGTAATGCTTATTGTTTCCGGAGTTATACAGTTTAATCTTGATAAAGTTACAGATTTTATATTTATGATAAAACAGATTGGAGAAATATTATGATTAATGTTGAATTAAAAGGCGGTACAGTAAAGGAGTTTGAAGAAAATATTACTCCTGCTGAAATCGCAAAATCAATCAGTATGGGTTTGTACAAATCAGTTTGTTGTGCAAAAATTGACGGAAAGGTTTCTGACCTTCGTACACCGCTAACAACAGATTGTAAGGTTGAACTGCTTACATTTGATGACAATGACGGTAAAAAAACATTCTGGCATACAGCATCACATGTGCTTGCCCAGGCAGTAAAAAGACTTTATCCGACAGCAAAATGCGGTATTGGTCCGTCTATTGATAGTGGATTTTACTATGATTTTGATGTTGAAAAGCCATTTTCACAGGATGACCTTGAAAAAATCAAGGCTGAAATGAAAAAGATTGTAAAAACAGGTGTTGAAATCAATCGTTTTGAGCTTGCTCCAGCAGATGCAGTTGCAAAGCTTACTGAGATGAACGAGCCTTACAAGGTTGAGCTTGTTAATGAGCATGCTGATAATGGCGAGAATATCAGCTTTTACAGTCAGGGCGATTTTACAGACCTTTGTGCAGGACCACATCTTATGAATGTGTCAGCATTAAAGGCGATAGAGCTTACAGCTTGCACAGGTGCTTACTGGAGAGGTGATGCTAAGAATGCTCAGCTTTGCAGAGTATATGGTGTTGCTTTCCCAAAGGCATCAATGCTTGAAGAACATCTCAAAATGCTTGAGGAAGCAAAAAGTCGTGACCATAACAAGCTTGGCAGAGAGCTTGAGTATTTTACAACTGTTGATTATGTAGGACAGGGACTTCCTGTACTTCTTCCAAAGGGTGCAAGAGTTGTTCAGCTTTTGCAGAGATGGGTTGAAGATGTTGAGCAGTCAAGAGGCTGCCAGCTTACAAAAACTCCACTTTTTGCAAAAAGAGAATTATATAAAATCTCAGGACATTGGGACCATTATCTTGATGGTATGTTTGTACTTGGCGACCCTATGGATGAAGAAAAAGAGTGCTTTGCACTTCGTCCGATGACTTGTCCTTTCCAGTATCAGGTATATCTCAATAAACAGCGTTCATATCGTGATTTGCCAATGCGTCTTACAGAAACATCTACACTTTTCCGTAATGAGGCAAGCGGTGAAATGCATGGTCTTATCAGAGTTCGTCAGTTTACAATTTCTGAGGGACACTATATACTCCGTCCTGACCAGCTTGAGGAAGAATTTAAGGGCTGTCTTGAGCTAGCAAAGTATTGTCTTGATACTGTAGGACTTCTTGAAAACTGCACATTCAGATTTTCTCAGTGGGATCCTGAAAATAAAAATAATAAGTATGAGGGTACAAGAGAGCAGTGGGAAGAGGCTCAGGCTGTTATGAAGAAAATCCTTGACAATATCGGTCTTGATTATGAGGTTGGTATTGATGAGGCAGCTTTCTATGGTCCAAAGCTTGACATACAGTATAAGAATGTTTTTGGTAAGGAAGATACTATTGTAACAATTCAGATTGATATGCTTCTGGCTGAAAAATTCGGTATGTATTACATTGACAGAGATGGTCAGAAGAAGCTCCCATATATTATTCACAGAACTTCACTCGGTTGCTATGAAAGAACACTTGCATATATGATTGAAAGATTTGCAGGTGTGATGCCATTGTGGCTTGCCCCAGAACAGGTAAGACTTCTCCCAATCAAAGAGGGCAATGTTGATTATGCTCAGGAAATTGCAAATCGTCTTACTTCGCTCGGTATGAGAGTAACCGTTGATAGCAGAGATGAAAATATCGGACCAAAAATCAAATCCGCAAGACTTGAAAGAATACCATATATGCTTGTTATTGGTGATAATGAGGTATCATCAAATACTGTTACAGTTCGTTCAAGAAAGAAAGGTGAAATTCCAAATATGCTTGTTGATGAATTTGTAGCAATGGTTAAGAATGAAGTTGACACTAAAGAGAAATAATTATATCATATAAAACAGGGCAATGCTGTATAAATATTAATAGCATTGCATTGAGAATAATTTGATTTTTGATTATCGGAGGTAATTTAATGCCTTACGGTCTTACGCCGTCTGATAAAAAAAGCTACAAAGAATCAAAATTAAGACGAAAACAGGCACTTAATGCATATGAAAGTGGCAAAATTCAGCCATTACATAAGTGCAGGAAGAGCTTGTTTTTGGTAATTATATTAGTAGTATTCCTTATTTCCGGAATATTTGCGTATGCAGTTAATGTATTTTCGGTAGCAGATTCCAATAGAATTATGCAAGATGAAATCAGTAATGCGGAGTTATTAAAAATAATAAATAAATCTGCTCCTGTTGGTTCTGATTATAAGCCTGACTTGATTAAGTATGGGGCTTTTGAAGTAAATAAAATTTTGTTGCCTTATCTTGAAAATATGATTTCAGATGCAAAGGCTCAGGGAATAAATTTAGAGTTAAATAGTGCTTACATTTCTTTTAATGAGCAGGAGAGCTTATATAAAAATGAGCTTAATAAACTGCTTAAAAATTCTGATATAAGTCTTGTGCGTGCAGAATCAGAGGTACAAAAGCATACACCAAAGGGTGGTAACAGTGAATTTCAAACAGGTTTGCTGATTGAATTTAAAAATAACAGCAATTCAGTCCGTTCATATCTTGAAAAGAACTGTATAGAGTATGGATTTATACAACGCTATACCGATGATAAGCAACCATTAACAAAAATGGCAGGAAATTCATATATTTACCGATATGTCGGAATAAATAATGCAGGAACTATGCGTTCATTGAATATGTGCCTTGAAGAATACGCTGAATATATAAATCAACAGCAAACAAATGATTAATATTTAAATATGTTGGATATAATGCATTTTGGGCTTTTGTAGTTTATAAATTAAGCCTATTTTGTTCCTTTTCAGAATATTAATATTTATTATTTAAAAAAATTAAAAAAACACTTGCATTTTGCTGATTGGTGATGTATAATATATCTGTTATTTGTGTATAGTAGGTAGGTGAAACTAATGAAAGAGAATATCCATCCAAATTACGAGCAGACAACAATTACTTGTGCTTGCGGTAATGTTATTGCAACAGGTTCAACAAAGAAAGATATTCGTGTTGAAATTTGTTCAAAATGTCACCCATTCTTTACAGGAAAGCAAAAATTAGTTGATACAGGCGGACGCGTTGATAGATTCAATAAGCGTTTTGGTATCAGCAAATAATTTTATTATGTAATTGTTAAGGCGGCACATTCGTGTCGCCTTTAATACTATTATTGTGTTTTGGTGTCTTATATGTCTAATGATTATAAAACCGTTTTGAATGAAGCTAAAGCTGAATTTGTTGAAAAGCGTTCACGCTTTATTGGATATTGCAAGCCTGTTAAAACTGAACAGGAGGCTGTTGACTTTATTAACAGCAAGCGTTCTGAGCATTGGAATGCCACGCATAATGTATATGCATATTCTCTCAGAGAAGGGAATATTAAAAGATACAGCGATGACGGAGAGCCTTCTGGTACAGCAGGTATGCCTGCACTGGATGTAATTATAAAAAATGATATTTATGATGTTTGTGTTGTTATTACAAGATATTTTGGCGGTGTACTTCTTGGCACAGGCGGTCTTGTAAGAGCCTATTCTCAGGGTAGTAAGGTCGCACTTGATGCAGGTCAGATTGTTATGATGCAGAATTGTCTGCTTTGCTCTCTGCGTTGCTCATACAATCAGTATGGTAAGATTTCTTCTTTGCTTATGGATAACAATGCAGATATTGATGATACTGTTTATGAAGCTGATGTGCAGTTAAAATTTCATATTAAACCAGAATTATTACCATTAATTAATAAAAAAATTGCCGATTGTACTGCCGGTGAAGTGCAGGCTGAAAAAGCTGGTGAAAAATTTTTTGCTGTTCCTGTCTAAGAAATAGAAATATTTTATGTTTAAAAAGAGGATTTTTTGAATTTATTTCGTAAGTATATAATAAGGTTGTAAATTTGGTATATAATAAGCAGATAAAGGTGATTATAAATCTGTAATTCATATTTTGTTGCTTTATTTGCAAAATGAATTTTACGATTGCAGGAAAGGAGGAGTTTTATGGCTTTACCTGAATATTTTTTGCAGGAGCTTAAAATGCGTAATGATATTACTGAGTATATATCTTCATATGTAAATCTGAAACGCAGTGGCAGAAATATGGTTGGTCTGTGTCCGTTTCATGGTGAAAAAACTCCGTCCTTTAATGTTTATACCGAAAACGGTTCTTTTTACTGCTTTGGCTGTGGAGTTGGCGGAGATGTAATTTCTTTTGCAATGAAAATTGAAAATCTTGATTACATTGATGCGGTTAAACTACTTGCACAGCGTGCAGGAATGGAAATGCCTGAAAATTCCTATGATGACAGCATAAGCAAGTTAAGAAAGCGAGTTTTTGAAGCGAACAGGGAAGCAGCTCGTTTTTATTATCAAACACTTGTTTCTCCGATTGGCAGAAAAGGTCTTGAATATTTCTATAACAGAGGGCTGAGCGATAAAACAATTCGCCATTTTGGACTTGGTTTTGCAGATGAAAGCTGGGATTCCTTATGCAAGTATCTCAGAGAAAAGGGTTTTTCTAATAACGAGCTTGTGCAGGCAAATCTTGCGGTTGAAAGTAATAGGGGCAATGGAAGAATTTATGACCGTTTCAGAAACAGAGTTATGTTTCCTATTTTAGATTTGAGAGGAAATGTAATTGCATTTGGCGGAAGAATAATGACCGATGAAAAGCCAAAGTATTTGAATACCTCAGATACACCTGTTTTTAAGAAAAGTGACAATCTTTTTTCACTTAATAATGCAAAAAATTCCGGTAATCGCACATTAATATTATGTGAGGGTTATATGGATGTCATTGCAGTAAACCAGGCAGGTTTTATTAATGCCGTTGCAACCTTAGGTACTTCGCTTACGCCTGAGCAGGCAATATTGATGA
This sequence comes from Ruminococcus sp., assembly GCA_024403825.1. Classification (GTDB taxonomy): domain Bacteria; phylum Bacillota; class Clostridia; order Oscillospirales; family Acutalibacteraceae; genus Ruminococcoides. The sequence goes on from JAKSRB010000057.1 coordinate 10,232, forward strand.
AACGATATGCAGATGAGGTCATAATTTGTTATGATGCTGACGAGGCAGGTCAAAAAGCGACAGCAAGAGCTATTTCAATACTAAGAAATGCAGGCTTGGTGATAAGAGTTATTACCGTTCCAAACGGCAAAGACCCTGATGAATTTATTCGTTCAAAGGGTGCGGACGGATATGCTGCATTCAAGGCTTTAATAGATAAAAGTGGAAATGATATTGAATACAGACTGAGCAAGCTTAAAAGTTCAGTAAATATTGAGGCTACAGACGGCAGAGTTGCATATCTTGAGGGAGCGGCAAAGCTGATTTCAACTATATCAAGTTCGGTGGAGCGTGCTGTATATGTTTCAAAAATCTGCAGTGAATTTGGAATTGAACAATCAGCATTTAATGAACAGGTTTCAAAAAATATACGAAATAGCAACCGAACAAACCGTAGACAGGAAGCAAAGGCAATACAAAATGCCTTAAGCGGAAGAAATGACAAGATAAATACAGATCACTACAAAAAGCCTCGCAGTTCAAGTGCAGAGGAAGCATTAGTGGTTTTTCTGATAAATAATCCTAATTATGCTGAGGAAATATCTGACAGCGTGAAATCCGAACAATTTCAGAATGGTCTGATGAAACGCTATTATGAATACATACTCGGCAGAATAAAGAGCGGATATGAACCGCTGACAAATATTACGGCTGATTTTTCTGCTGACGAGCAGAATAAACTGTATCAGCTTATGTCGCATACAATTCCAAGTGCATCTACCTATGATGCAATGAGGGAATATATTGGAGTAATAAACGAAGAAAGCTCAAAGCTTACAGCTGAAAAAATTGATACAATGACAGCGGAAGAGCTTAGGGCATATATGGATAAGATGAAAAAAAGCAAGCAGTAATCGGATATAAAATGATTATTGCAATGAAAGGAAGTTGTGTATGCCAGCACAGGAAAAGAAAAATGTTGTAAAAGAGCTTATGGATCTTGCTAAACAGAAAGGAAAAATTACCAATCAGGATATTCTTGATGTAATAGGTGAAGCAGATTACGAGCCTGAACAATATGAAAAGCTTTATGACACTCTTGAGGCACAGGGTATCGAAATTATCGAGGATTTAGGTGAGCTTAAAATTGACGACCTTGATCTTGGTGATAATAAATATGATGACGGAATATCATCAGAGCCTTCTGTAACAACAGATGACCCTGTAAAGGTATATTTAAAGGAAATTGGTAGAGTTCCGCTTTTGACTACTGATGAAGAAAAGGAACTTGCAGAGAGAATTTCAAACGGTGATATTGCCGCAAAACAACGACTTTCAGAAGCAAATCTCAGACTTGTAGTAAGCATTGCAAAGCGTTATCTGGGCAGAGGTATGCAGTTTCTTGATTTGATTCAGGAGGGAAATCTTGGACTTATCAAGGCTGTTGAAAAATTTGACTATACAAAGGGCTTTAAATTTTCAACATATGCAACATGGTGGATTCGTCAGGCAATCACAAGAGCAATAGCAGACCAGGCAAGGACTATCCGTATTCCTGTTCATATGGTAGAAACTATAAACAAGGTTAAAAAGGTACAGAGCCAGCTTTTACATCAGAACGGACATGAGCCAACTCCTGATGAAATTGCAGATGAAATAGATATGCCTGTTGATAAGGTCAGAGAGATTATGAGGGTTGCTCAGGAGCCTGTATCTCTTGAAACTCCTATTGGTGAAGAAGAGGACAGCCACCTTGGCGATTTTATACCTGATAATGATGCTCCCGCTCCTGCTGATGCGGCATCTCACACAATGCTCAGGGAACAGCTTGATGATGTGCTTTCAACACTTACTCCAAGAGAGAAAAAGGTTCTTAAATTGCGTTTCGGACTTGAGGACGGAAGAAGCCGTACTCTTGAGGAGGTTGGCAAGGAATTTAATGTTACTCGTGAGCGTATTCGCCAGATTGAGGCTAAGGCACTCCGTAAGCTCAGACATCCTTCAAGAAGCCGTAAGCTAAAGGATTATCTTGATTATTAATTTTATTAAAACTCCGATTTTATAAAATTCAATAAAAACCG
>JAKSRB010000058.1 GCA_024403825.1 Ruminococcus sp.
AGGGTTCTCAGTTGGACGGATATTCTAAATTTAGGACTTTTGGTAATAAAGTATTTAATTGTTTATTTAGTATTGGTGCACGCAAATTTGTCTATGATTTGGGCTCTGGACTTAATATATATTCAACTAAAGTGTTAAAAGACAATTTCTTTCATAAATTTGAAGATAATCTCACATTTAACTGTTATATGATTCTTGCAAATTGTTATTATAAGCATAAAGTACAGTTTTTTCCTATATGTTGGAGTGAGGATGATCAGGTATCAAATGTTAAAATGATGAGTCAGGCTTCATTAACACTAAAACTATTATTATCGTACATGGTGAACAGAAAGAAATTTTTAAATAAAGAACATAGAATAAAGATGATTAATAATTATTCATATTCTGAAATATATAGAATTAATTAATAAAGGAGAAGTAATTTTGAAAAAGTTGCATTTAGTTATGCCAATGGGTGGTGGTGGAACTCGTTTTGGTAATTCAGGTATTAATACACCAAAGCCATTAATTGAATTGCAGGGCAAACCTTTCTTTTTTTGGGCAACACAATCAGTTTTAAAATTTGTTGAGGTAGCAGATGTTATATTTGTTGTATTGCAAGAGCATATTGATAAATTTAATATTGATAGTGTAATATTAAAATATTATCCTAATGCTAAAATTAAAATTATTCCGCACATATTAAATGGTGCCGTTTTAACCTGTGAGCAAGGAATAAGTCTTATTGATGATGATAATCCTATTTTATTTAATGATTGTGACCATGCTTTTCTATGTGAAAGCTTCTATTCATTTTGCCAAAAAAGATCATTTGATGATATTGATGGTGCGCTGCTTACCTTTATATCTGATAATCCTGCATACAGTTATGTAACTTTTGATGAAAATCATAAAGTTACTGGTACTATTGAGAAAAAGGTATTAAGTAATGAGGCCATTTGTGGAGCATATTATTTCAAAAATAGAACAGTTTTTAATAAATATTTATTGCATTATCTTGAAAATTGCCAATATAAAGAATATTTTGTTAGTGGTATATATAATGCAATGGCATCTGATAACTGTAATATTAAGACTTTTCATATTGATGAACACATATCTTTTGGTACACCTGATGAATATAAAAAATCATTATATGATGGCAGAATAGGGGGACTTTTGTGATGGGCTATATTTATTTAGTTTTATCAGCATTAGTTATATGTTCAGCACATTTTGTTCGTACAATACGTTGGGAATTATTTATTGAAATTTATGAGCAACCTAAAAGAAGAAATTTAGTGCAGGCTTTATCTATTGGTTACTTAATTAATTTTTTTATTCCATTTAAGCTTGGAGATGTTTTTCGTATATTCTATTCGGGCAGAAAAATGAATAGTGGTAAATCTTTAGGTTTCTCGACTGTTATAATGGACAGATTTCTTGATGTGATTTGTGTTGGAATGTTTTTTGTTCTTTTATGGATTACTCAAACTGACAGTATGTACGCATTTCAGGATAAAGCTTTATTTTATATAATATTATCGTTGATATTTATTGTTTTAGGTTTATTATTTTATATATTTAGGAAGTATATAAAAAAATTCATAAAATTTTTTGCAAGCATTTTTAATTCCAGAATTCAAATTTCTATGCTTTATGCTGGATGGGCTTTAATTCAGAATTTTAAAGATATTGCAAAAAGAATTAGCAAAATCAAGCTTATAGTATCAACATTAGTAATGTGGTGTTTGTATATTATATCATATTTTTTGTTTGCTTGCTCTTTGTCTTCTTTTGGTTTTAATATGTCATGGGTTGATGTATTTATAACACTTTTTTCTGAAAGTGGACTATACTCAAGTACTGCAAACATAATGGATATGGCACTATCTAATAAATTTATGATTGATGTAGTAGCCACTATTATTTATACAGTTTTGCCTATATTGCTCCTCTTATCAATTTCGCCGTTGCTGAAGAGTAAAAATTCTGCTAACCGAGATGGTTATCTTAACCTTCTTCCTCAAAATGATTCAGGTGAAAGATTAGCATTTTTAAAGAATTATTTTTCAAGTAACAATAGCGAATATGTATCAAAATATTTGGAAATTAATCAGAGAATTTCTATTATTCGTGATTTTTCAGCTGGTTCTAATGCTACCACAATGCTTTGTATGGATGAAAAAAGTACTTTTTTTAGAAAATATGCTTTTGGTGCAGATGGTGAAAAACTTTATCAACAGGTTATCTGGCTTAAGGATAATTCAGATATTTTACCACTTCCTGATATTTTAAGAGAAGGTAAAACTGATTTATATTGTTTTTATGATATGCCTTATAATAGTCGTTCAGTTGGATTGTTTGAATATGTTCATTCAATGCCTCTTGAAAAAAGCTGGAACATTATAAAGAAATCTTTTGATTGTTTAGAAAATACTATTTATCAAATTAATAAAAGATCTGCGGATGCCGATACTATTAAAAAATATATTCAGTCAAAGGTAACAGCTAATTTAAATAAAATTAAAAAAGCTAAGATTATCAGCTCTCTTCAACAATATGATACTATATTTATTAATGGTGTAGAGTATAAGAATTTATCATATTATGAAAGATTTTTATCAGAGGATTATCTTCAGAAAATTTTTATTAACGATTCATATGCAGTTATTCATGGCGATTTGACTATTGAAAATATTATTAGTACATATTCAGCTGATGGCGATGATGATGACTTCTATATTATTGATCCTAATACAGGTAATGTGCATGATTCGCCTAATCTTGACTATGGCAAGCTGTTGCAGTCAATTCATGGTGGATATGAATTTTTAATGTCAACTAAGGATGTAAATGTGAATGAAAATAGAATAAACTTTTTGTTCACAAGATCTTCTGCTTATATTGAATTACATAAGTTGCTAAAAGATTATATGTATAATAATTTTGATCTATTAAGAACTAAGAGTATATATTTTCATGAAATAATTCATTGGCTTAGATTAATGCCATATAAGATTGCTAAGGATTCAAAACGATGTTTACTTTTTTATGCTGGAATGCTTATTGTTATGAATGATGTTATTGATATGTTTGGGGAAGAGGAGTAATGTTATATGAAAAAGTTAGCTATTTTTGATTTAGATGGCACCTTATTTGATACAAGTGATGTGAATTATTACTCATATAAAGAAGCTTTACTTACTTATGGAGTTGAGTTGGATAAAAAGTATTTTGTTGAAGAATGTAATGGTAGGCACTATAAGGAGTTTTTACCTATTATTATGGGGACTGATGAATATCTGGAACCAGTTCATATTCGTAAAAAAAATGCATATGCTAATAATTTAGATAAAGCCAGGGTAAATAAGCATTTATTTTCAATAATTGAGAAAATTAAATCTGATTATTATATTGCAATTGTTACTACAGCATCTAAAAAAAACGTTTTAGATATACTAAATTATCATAATTACCTTGATTTATTTGATCTTATTATTACTCAGGAAGATGTATTGAAACCTAAGCCAGATCCGCAAGGCTTTTTACTTGCAATGGAGCATTATAATATGTCTCCTGAAAATACTTTGATTTTTGAGGACTCTGATATTGGTATTATAGCGGCACAACGAAGCAAGGCAACAGTTTTCAAAATAGAAAAATTTTAGTTTTGCATATATTACATTAGTATATTTTAGGTGTATTATGAAGAGTTTGTTTCAGATGTTGAAATTTATCGGATTTAGTGGTATTGGTTGGATACTTGATTTTTCTGTTTTTACTGTATTAGGATTATTTGAAGATAATGTGATTTTAAACAATATTATTAGTTCATGGGTGGGAGTAACTTTTGTTTTTATTTTCTCAACTAAGTCAGTTTTTCAAAATAACAGTAAAATTTCTTTGAAGATAAAATATCTTATCTATCTTTTTTATCAGTGTATTTTAATATTTTTAGTATCAAATATCTTAGCTTGGGTGAATGGTATTATTATTTCAAATATTAATTTTGAGATTATACTGAGTTTTTCTCATCTGATTTCTAAAATATTGATTACTCCTATTACTATGATTTTAAATTTCATTGTTATGAAAAATATAATTGAAAAAATTTAATAATTTAAAGAGGTTATTATGTTTAAAGACTATTCTTTTGTTTTTGATATTGACGGTACAATATGTCCGATTAAACGCAAAGAAGAAAAATATGAGGATTTGCTTCCATATGATAATATAGTTGAAAAAATCAGGTACTATAAGGAAAATGGTGCTAAGATTACATTATTTACTTCGAGAAATATGAATACTGATGGTGGAAATCTTGGTATGATAAACAAGAATACTGCCAAAATTCTTTTGGAATGGCTTGATAAATGGAATATTCCATATGATGAAATTATGTATGGTAAGCCTTGGCCTGGTCATAAGGGATTTTATGTGTAACCGTCAAACAATTCTGCTTCAAGACGCCGGATTGTTTGACGGTTACAAAATAATAAAATAATATTACACAAGTTTACTTTACAAAAATAAAGCGTCCATACCTTGCTTTTGATAAGCTTTGTATGGACGCTTTGCTGTTAATTATACAAACTACAAACCGAAAGAAATTGAAATAGCATTATTGATTTCGCTCATTGAGCTTTCATCTATAGAGCCCATTTTTTCTTTAAGTCTTTTTTTATCAATAGTGCGGACCTGTTCAAGCAGAACAACGCTGTCTTTTGCAAGACCTGATGTATCGGCGTGCAGCGGAATATGTGTGGGTAAATTTGCCTTTGATTGCTGGCTGGTGATTGCTGCGGCAATTACAGTTGGGCTGAACCGATTACCGACATTATTCTGAACAATAAGAACAGGTCTTACACCGCCCTGCTCAGAGCCGACCACCGGACTTAGGTCAGCATAAAATATATCTCCTCTTTTTATATTCAAGGCATTCACGCTCCAAAAGTTTGTTACTGTTATTTTTGCCTTCATAAAGCTTTTTATACAGCTAATACATAATATTTTTGAGCGTAAAAATCGTGAATAAAGATGCAGATTAATCTGAAATATCCGTATTTACGAATTCTATGTAAAAATCCAAATCTTTGATTTCGGCAGATTTCAAACAACCATTCTGAGTAGTAAATCCACAGCTTCCCTGAGAAATATTCAAGTTGTAGGAACATAATTCACCGTTTTGTGAAACGACCTCCCCTCTGCCGTTGTTAATTCCGTCCATAATGGATTTAACCACAGTCGGAAAGCTGTTAGAGGGCAAATATGCCTCATCAGCACTACAAATAAGTGTTTCTCTACTAATCTGCATATCTGTACTGCGGTACGAAACTGAAAGTCCCTTTAAATTATCAGGGTAATCAATATAAATATTGAGAATCCCCTGACGGTTTGTGCATAGCTTTCCTCTGTAATTATCTCCACCATATTCAGCAGAAAAATCCGCCGAAAAGTCCGTAACAATACTTTTTTGTTCGGATTTTTCGGATGTACCAGTACAAGCTGTAAGACAGATAATTATGCAAAAGCAAGCTGCACAAACAAAAGTATAAGTCCATTTGATAATACAACACCTCCGCAAAATTATATGCGGAATAAAATAAATATATTAAAAGGGCAATACTGCATTTTTAATCTTTGCAGTATTGCCTGATTTTACGGTTACCATAGTGATTTTATTTATTTCACTATGGATAATAATTATTATATTTTACTCAAAAGAAGCTATATACTCTATAGTTTTATTCAGAATATCATCGTCAGTTGAATTACCAAATAGCTCAAGGACAGCTTCCCTATCATAGGTAATCTGATAATCAAGTTTTACACGAGCTTTTCTATCACCTTTTGGTTCAGCAATAAGCTCACATTCATTGGTCAATGATGGATATATAGGATAGCGAATCTCTATAAAGTCATTTGAAAGAATGCATATGCCTCCTGTAGCTTGAGCACAACCCCATTGATAGGTGTTTCCTACAATATGAGTATTATCACCCTTTGAAAGCCAGTAAGCCAAACAATCACCAGCACTACATGTTTCACCATTAACAATTACAGCTATTGGAATATTACTCCATCTACCATTACCTAATAATCTGGGTTTTTCGTATAATTCATATTTCCCATTTTTGTAATATCCTGCCTCTGGTGCCATAGCTTCATCAACAAACAATGATGCTATATTCTGTGAAATGTATGAATAACCACCTGTATTATTTCTAATGTCAATAATCATACGCTTCATACCCTGATTCTCAAGCTCTTCAATTTTAGCTTCCAAATCTTCACGAAGCATTTGGTAATCACCTCCCAACGCATGAATATATTCATTTATATCACCCTGATACATAGCTTCATTTTTTATTCTCAAATATCCACAATCATCATTCAACATACAAGTGTAATAATTTGAACTCTTAACATTTTGGTTATATATTTTACCTATAGCAGAATGTACTTTAGAATAAATGCTACCTTTACTATGTAGAATTACCTGCTTTTCTTCTCCATCATCATTAATAAATGAAACAGATATTTCTTCTCCGCCTACTCCTGATAAAAATATAGGTTGAACTATTTCCTCATTCTCTATATATGCAAAAGTGTACCAATCATCAATACATTTCACATCTAAAACAGCCTCTTCAACTGGTACATTATCCCATTTTGTTATTATTGTACCATCATGTATTCCCATTTCTGCTGATTCACCTGTTTTATCTGCAAGAACTGCCACAAACTCTCCTGCATCATCTTTAAACATTACAAATCCGTAGTTGTTTCCTGATATACTCTTTTTGACCTCATCAAATACCTGAGCATCTTTTATGTCCACTCTAATGTGTCCGTCAAACAATTTGTATTTTAATTCATATACAGCTGCTGCAAATTGTACTTCATCATTCTCTTCCTCAGCTTTTTTAACTTTTGGAATTAGCTCTGCACGCAATGCATCAAAATCTATTTCTTTCCAATCCCTTGAAATATAAGATTTTTCAAATTCATCAATAGTTTTTTCAAATGACTCACTCCAGCCATAATTTGAAAGATTAACTAAATGAGGAGAATAATTCGTTACCAAAATAACTATTAGTGATTCCACTATACAGGCAATAGAAAGAATATATATTAAAATTGTATATATCTTATATGAAGTTAGAAAATACGATGCAAGTCCCCATAAAAAAATCAAAACAGACATCATACCTAATCCAATATAGCGTTGATAGCCGATATATTCATTTCCTTTTACAATATTAAAAGCATAAAACACAATAAATACTATAAAAGGAATAGCACATAGTAACAACCAAAATTTTTTATGCTCTTTACAAAGGAAATGATGTAAAACAGTTAGAATTATAATTGAAAAAATCTGAAATAAAAATATAAACTTGGTAGGATTGTCAATTTGTGACATTACCATAATAAAATTGTACATACCAATCTCCTTATATAGAAATCAACTTTACTTTTATTCAACCTGTGAAAAATTAACTTGTATAGGACAGATTTCTGAATCTGTGCCAACTCTCATAAACGGTCCCCAGATTCCGACTCCAGAAGTTACAATATTATGCATATTGCCTTTTTGTAAGTAACCGCAGGAATTTTCCCACATAAGACCAGTAAGAATATTTCCCGGGAATAGTTGGCCATCATGGGTATGACCGCATAGCAATAAATCAGTACCAGCCTCAGCAAGCTCTGAAAGCTCATCAGGCTCATGATAGATAACAAATATTGGTTTTGATTTGTCTAATCCCTCAAGTAACTCGTCTGGATTTTTGCGAATATCATTTTCAGTTGCAGGCTTTTCTCCGTCAACTCTGCCCACCACATAAAATTTATCATCAATCAAAACACTTTCGTCTTCAAGTATGTTTATATTTGCTTTTTCAAGAAAATCGGTTATTCTGTAATCGTGTTCAATAACCGGTTCATTATCAAAGGTAAATCCACCGAGAATTTTCTGATTAACATCGTGATTTCCCCAACAAGCAAATGTACCATACTTACTTTGAATTTTGCTTAAAGCCTCTGCAAGAGCATCAGGATTATCAAAGGCATCAAAATCGTTGTCATAAATATCGCCTGCAATACATACAATATCAGGCTTTTGCTCATTAATCAGATTGACCATATTGGTAATATGATTAACGCCAATGCTGTAACCTATATGTAAATCAGCAATCAGGACTACATTCAAGGATTCCATACCGTCAACACTTTTATTTACAACAACAGAGTAATCCTTATTCACCTTAATATCACGAGCATGGTAAAAACCATAAGTAGAAACAGAGGCTATAATCGCAAATGAAAGTGCAAGCGAAATAATATTGCGAGATTTTGTTCTGAAAAAATCCTTAGGTAAAATATGAAAAACTCGTCTGAGTAAAACAGAAATCAACTGACATAGAGCTATAATCATAAGAGCATAAGCCATAGTGCCAAACCAACAGTTGGCAACCTGCTGAATTAATCGTCTGATAAGCGTAGCCTTTGGCAGAAAAAAAGCAATCAAAGGAGAAAAAGCAAAAACTGCATAAATTATTGAAAAGGGAACTCGAAACAAAAGGCTTTTCAATGCACTATCGCAGTAACCAAGACATCTGAAAAATCTTAACAGAATATAAAGGCAAACCGCAATATATACAGGTGCTATAAATACAGCAATCATATATAACCTCCAACTAAATAAATCTAAATAATTATATCATACAAAATACAACAAAACAACCGAAAAAAGCACAAAATATAAAATCACGCTGTAAAAATCATTGAAATAGTGTAAAAATATGATAGAATAAATATATAGTAATTGAGAATATAGGTAATGAAAGGTTATTAAAATGAAAATATCAGTTCTTACAACATTGAGAGGCTATAAGCTGAAATACCTTCCAAATGATATATTTGCAGGATTAATAGTTGCGGCAGTAAGCATACCAATATCAATGGGATATTCGCAGGTGTGCGGAATGCCGGCAATATACGGATTATATGGTTCGGTATTTCCAATACTGATTTTTGCGTTATTCTCCACATCTCCGCAATTTATATTCGGAGTAGATGCCGCACCCTGTGCAATAGTCGGAGGGGTACTTGCAACTACATTGGGAATAAGTGCAGGTTCAGAAGAAGCTATAAGGACAGTTCCCCTAATAACCCTGTGTGCAGCAATTTGGCTGATATTGTTTTCAATAATGAAAGCCGGAAAGCTTGTAAATTTTATATCTGTACCGGTTATGGGTGGATTTATAAGCGGAATAGCAACCACAATCATACTTATGCAATTTCCAAAGCTGTTGGGTTCAACAGTAGGAAATGGCGAGCTTATAGAGCTTATAATTTGCATTGTTAATGCCTTCAAAGAACCAAATTTCATTTCTTCGGCACTTGGTGCAGGAACAGTCATAATAATAGTAGCTTTCAAAAAAATTGCACCAAAATTTCCAATGGCAATAGTGGCAATGATTTTGGGCGCAGTAGCAACAGTAGTATTTCATATAGAAGATTACGGAGTAAAGCTGTTAGAGCCTGTTGAAAGCGGACTCCCTAAAATAACAATCCCCCATATAGAATTACTTGAATTAAGTGAGATAATCGGTACAAGTCTTACAATAGCAATAGTAATATTAGCTGAAACTCTGCTTTCAGAAAATAATTTTGCGATGAAAAACGGATATAAGATTAATGATAATCGAGAGATTTTTACTTTTGGTGTTGCAAATTTTGTATCTGCATTCACAGGCGGACTACCAATGAACGGAAGTGTTTCAAGAACAAGTATGGCAGAGCAGTTCGGAGGCAAAACACAGCTGATGTCAGTAGTTGCTGGAGGTGCAATGGTTGGCATACTATTGTTTGGAACAGGATTTATTAGTTATCTGCCTGTCCCTGTATTAACAGGGATTGTAATTTCTGCTCTATTAGGTGTAATAGAATTTGATGTAGCCAAAAGACTTATTAAAAACTCAAAGGCAGATGCTATAATATTTTTTGCGGCTTTTTTCGGAGTATTGTTATTGGGAACGATATACGGAGTATTAATCGGTGCAATGCTGTCATTTGTAGCTGTCGTAAGAAGAGCAATAAATCCGGCAAGGTCATTCAGAGGTGTCATAGAGGGTAAGGAAGGATTTTTTACTTTAAAGAGAAACAGAAAAGCGTTGCCGATTAAGGGCGTAGTAATATATAGCTTTAGTGGAAATCTGTTTTTTGCAAATATTAACATATTTCAAGAGGATATAGAAAGAAATATCAAGGATGACACAAAAGTGGTAATAATAGATGGCAGAGCAATAACACATATAGATGTAACTGCGGCAGACAGAATAGAGATAATTTATAAGCAGTTAAGTAAAAAGGGAATAAAATTTTACATAACGGAGCATATTGGCAGCGTAAATGACCAGTTAAGGAAATATGGTTTAGGCTATCTTATAGATGAAGGAGTTGTACACCGAACAATAGAGCTTGCACTAAATGATGTCGGTTACACCGAACCATATATGCTTGATTATGATGCAAAAAATGATAAGATAAAATGTCCGGCAGATGAAAACAACACTCTACAGGAATATGAATGGGCATATGGCGAAATGGCAGAAGAAAAATTGAATGAAACAGTAGAAAAGATTATAGATATAGCGACAGGTGAAAATGCGGTAGAAAGAAAGGATATTTATAAGGAAATAAATCTGCCAATAAGAGAACATACAATAATTGAAGATGATTTGCTTGCTCGATTAGAAGAAAGGGCAAGGGATATTGCACAGGCAAGCGGAAAAACAGAAACGATAATATTAAAAGAAATAGAGGAGAGAAGAGAAGAAATAAGGAAGTATATTAAAAACCAGAGCAAGCAAAAGTACAGCGAATTAAAAGAGCATAGAACAGAGATAAAGAGCAGATTAGAAAAGGAACATCCTGAAATTTACCAGCATATCAATGAAATTCTGAATAAAGATAAAAACATAAAATAATAAAATAATAAAATAAACTAATGACAAATGGAATGGTTTGCTATATAATAAATATATCACAATAAGTTGCAGGAGGATATAAAAATGGATTACATAGCAGGAACTTGGGCATGGGGTACAGGTGCAAATGGCGGAAAAATAGTATTTGGTAAAAAATACACAAGAGAGCAGTTGTCTGAAACCTTTGAAAAGGCATATGCTCAAGGTATAACTATGTGGGATACAGCTGAAGTGTATGGAAATGGTAGTAGTGAAATGCTATTAGGTGGGTTGATAAAAGATAAAAAGGATATAAAAATTTCAACTAAGCACTTTCCTAATAAAAAGTATAAGCAAGGAGAAACAAGCACTTCACTTGAAAAAAGTCTGAACAGATTAGGAATAGAAAAAGCAGAATATTATTGGTTGCACTCACCTAAGAATATTAAGGAAAATATGCTTGAAATGGCAGAGTGTGCTAAAAATGGAAAAATCGAAAATATTGGTTTATCAAACTGTAGTGTACAGCAGATAAAGGAGGCAGATGAAGTTTTAAGAGCAAAGGGTACTAAACTAAAAGCGATACAAAATCATTATAGCCTGCTAACAATAGAACGAGAAAAAGAAGTATATGAGTATTGTATGAATAATGGTATCGAATTTTGGGGTTATATGATATTAGAGCAGGGAATACTCTCAGGAAAGTATGATGAAAACCACACATTTCCGAAATTGTCTATGAGAGGACTAAGCTTCAATAAGAATAAATTCCGAAAAATTAAGCCTTTATTGCAATATCAAAAACAGCTTGCAGAAAAATATGGAATAGATACCGCACAAATACCAATAATTTGGGCTAAGATGAAAGGAATTAAACCAATAATAGGATTGACAAAGCCAACGCATGCAAAATCCCTCATAGAGGCAAGTACAGTAAAGCTTACTAAAGATGAGGTAATTGAATTAGAAAAGCTGGCACTTAATTCAGAAGTAACCTGCAAAGGAATGTGGGAATAAGCAATTAAAAATAACTAAGGCAACACCGCAAAAAATGCGTGATGTTGCCTTAATTTTTTTGATGTTTGTTTTTGCTAACAGTTTTGTATAACTTGCTTTTGTGATTTAAAGACACTGAATAGTATTGTAGGTCAAAAAGTTTATAAAACAAGAGGTGGTGGTTATACTTATTTTATTATTTTTTCAATTTTACAAGTATGTTTTTTGTAGTTTGTTT
>JAKSRB010000059.1 GCA_024403825.1 Ruminococcus sp.
AAAAAGCTTTATGAATGTTTCTGATAAAGCTGTTCTTTGTGTGCAGAATTGGATTAATAACTTACCTCGCAGGATTTTCAATTATACTTCTTCAAATGATTTATTTCTTGAATGTTTAAAAAATATATCTATTAATTTTGTCCGATTTGATATTGTAATTTAGGTTAATTATTTTTTATAAAAATGCTCAAAAACTATTTGAAATTTTTTAGAAATATGTTATACTGTATAAACAATGGTACTTCTATCTGTATCATTGAAAACGAAAGATGGTGATTTTTTGTTAAAACGAATTCTGACAGGTATGCTTTCTGCTGTTCTTGTTGCAGGTTCTGCCGCTGCGATTACAGGTTGTTCGAGTGGCAGTTCAAACAGTCCTGATAGTAAATCTGATACAGAGTCTGTTGACTATAAGCCTGCTGAGGAAATAAAGGACGGTTCTATCCTTCAATGCTTTTGCTGGAGCTTTAACACTATTAAGGAATCTATGGCTGATATTGCTGCGGCAGGCTTTTCTGCTGTTCAGACCTCTCCTATAAATGAATGTCTGGTTGGCGAGGACGGCGGTATGGAGCTTTATGGTGACGGTAAATGGTATTATCATTATCAGCCTACTGACTTTACGATTGGTAACTATCAGGTTGGCACTCGTGATGAGTTTAAGGCAATGTGCGATGAGGCTGATAAGTATGGTATCAAGGTTATTGTCGATGTTATTGCTAATCATACTACACCTACCAAAAGTGAGGTAAGTCAGTCACTTATTGATGCCGGTGGCGGAAGTCTTAATACCTTGTATCATTCAAATGGTTCAAAGCCTTTGAATAATTATGGCAACAGACTGGATTGTACAACCTATGAAATGGGCGGTTTGCCTGATATTAATACTGAAAGACCTTCTTTTCAGGATTACTTTATTGCATATATTAATGATTGTATTGCCTGTGGTGCAGACGGTTTTCGTTATGATACCGCAAAGCATATCGGTTTACCTGATGACCAAAAGGAAAATGACGGATTTGAAAATAATTTCTGGGAGCGTGTGACTACAGAAATTACTGATGCTGACCGTATTTTCAATTATGGGGAGGTATTACAGGGTAATAATGAAAGACTTGGTGACTATGTAAAGGCTATAGGTCACACCACATCAAGTACATATGGCAGTAAAATCAGAAGTGCAATTACCAACAAATTCCTTGGAGCTGCAACTGTTGAGGATTATTGGATTGGAAATGATGTTGACCCTGCTAATATTGTAACTTGGGTTGAATCACACGATAACTACATTAATGACGGCACAGCATATTCTTTAACCAATGATCAGGTTATACTTGGCTGGGCAATTATTACATCTCGTAAGGACGGTACACCTCTGTTCTTTGACAGACCTTATCAGTCTTCAATGGAAAATGAATGGGGTATGAACAGAATTGGTACTCAGGGTGACGATATGTATAAGGACAGCAGAGTTAAGGCTGCAAACTTTTTCAGAATTGCTATGAAAGGCGAGGATGAAAAGCTTACGAATCCTAATAAGGATAATTCTGCTGTTATAATCGAAAGAGGCGACAAGGGTGCCGTAATAGTAAATACTGAGGGTGAGCTTTCAACAGGCTTTGAAATTAATCTTCCTGACGGCAAATATACCGACAGAGTTTCTAACACCACAGTTTATACTGTAAAGGACGGTGTTCTTACATCAGATTCTGCTATTTCTGAAAATTCTGTAGTAGTTCTCTATAATGAGGGCTATGTCAATTATGCAAAGACAGCAGAGGTTGGTGTTGCATCAGATTCAAAGTTTGAGATTGATGCAGATGAGCAGGAAATAACACTTACCTGTGCAAATACTGACAATGCAACCTACTCTGTAAATGGCGGAGAAGCTGTAAAGTATTCTGACGGAGATGTAATTAAAATTACTCCTGATGATGACAAGGTGACATCTGTTGAATTAAGGGCTGAAAATTCAAAGGGAATAAAAACCTATAAGCTTTTAGAATTTACATTCAAAAAGAATTACATAGTTAATTCAGGCAGTAAGATATATTTTGAAAAGCCTGCTGATTGGGATGATGAAATATATGCTTATGTATATGACAGTGACCTTGATGAAAATGATTCATGGCCTGGCGAGCTTATGACTAAGGAAAGCAATGGCTTATATAGCTATAAATTTGCATATGACTGGGTGACACCATACATAATTTTTAATGATGGTGATGCTGCCGACAGTTTACAGTTCCCTAAGGGACAAGGCTTAATGGTTGAGCCTGATAAAACATATAAAGTAGAATAACGGAGGAAATATAAAATGAGTGAATTAACAAATGCAAAAATAGAGGGTTCAAAGATTCCTGTAGAAGATATTAAAAATCCTGATTTAACAGCAGCAATCGAAACAATGCAGACTGAGGGTACAAAAGAGAACATTGATGCAATGGTTGAAGAAGTATTCAAGGCAAAATTTATTCTTCCTGCAAAGGTAACTCCTGTTACAAAGGCTGTAACAGAGCATGGCAGAACAATTATGCAGCAGTCAACACAGATGCAGTTTAAGCTTATTCAGAATGGCAACAAAGAAATGTTCTTTGCAATATTTACAGATATTGAAGAGCTTAACAAGTGGAAGGGTACTGAGGCAGACAGCAAGGTAGTAACAGATTTTGACAGCGTAGCTTCAATGGTTATGGATCCAAAGGCAAATGTTGCAGGCTTTGTAATCAATCCATTTGGCAAGAGCGTGGCATTCCCTAAGGGTATGGTACATTCAATCAAACAGCTCAGAGATTTTGCAAAAATTGACGGCAATAAGATTGAGCCTGGTGCAAAGGTTCAGCTTGGAGATCCTGAGGAATATCCAATAGACCTTATGGCAGCACTTATCAATCACTTTACAACAGAGCCAAATGTAAACGCAGCATTCCTCAGACTTTTAAAGCAGGAGGACGGCAGACAGAGCTACTTTATCGTAGTTGATTTTGTAGGCAATATGCAGGAAACATTTGATGCTATTAAGAAGGTAGCAGACCCATTACTTGACGAGGATATTGACCTTACGATGATGCCATATTCAATAGAATTTGCAAGCAACGCAGTAAGAGGGGTTCAGCCTTTCTATACAAAACAGAGATAAAATGAAATATTAACTAAATGATTAATTAAGAAACTGTAAATAATGGAGATATATTCTTCATTATTTACAGTTCCTTTTTTTGGCGACTGTCACAATAAATAAAAATGTTGCAGATATTTATGAAAAATAACTTAGACTATATGCATAATGCACAATCAAATCTTTGTCCTTTTGTTCAAAGGGTGGATTTTAATATTTTACAAAATTCAGGTTGTTTATTTTATACAATTATGATATAATAATTAAGGAATTAATCAAATAATTGTATAATTTGATTTACGTTGAACGCAGATACTTGAAAGGAGTTACTATAAATTGAAACAGTTTGATGCGAAAAAAATATTAAATATAGCATTGGCAGGTCACGCTGGTTGCGGAAAAACCTCTGTTGCAGAATCTATCCTTTATCTTTCAAAGGTAAATGAGCGTCTTGGTAAGGTTGCTGACGGAAATACTACTCTTGATTTTGATGTTGAAGAAATTAAAAGACAATCATCAATAATGACAGCAGTTGCACCTATTGAATGGAAAAATTCTAAAATTAATCTTATTGACACCCCAGGTTTATTTGATTTTGCAGGTGGTGTTGCAGAGGGTATCAGGGCAGCGGATACTGCTTTAATTGTTGTATCAGGTAAGGACGGAATTAATGTTGGTACAGAAAAGGCAGTTGAGGCTGCAACTAAAGCAGGATTAACAAAGGTATTTTTTGTAAATGGTCTTTGTGATGAAAGTGCAAGATTTTATCGTGTATTTGAAAGCCTGAAGGCTACATTCGGACCATCTGTATGTCCTGTTGTCGTACCATACATTGTTGACGGTCAGGCTAATACATATGTTAATTTGTTTGATTATAAGGCTTATGAATATAGTACAGACGGTACAGTAAAACAAACCTCATTACCGGATATGGGTAATCGTCTTGAGGGATTACGAGAGGCTATAAAAGAGGCGGTTGCTGAAACAAGTGAGGAATTACTTGATAAATTTATTATGGGCGAGGAATTTACACCTGAGGAAATTATTCTTGGAGTAAGTCAGGGTGTTAAGGACGGAACAATTTGTCCTGTATTCTGTGGTGATGCTCACAATACATTTGCTATTGACCAGTTGCTTAACAGTCTGATATGGCTTGCACCAAAGGCGGCTGATAAGAGTGAAGAAATCGGTGTTGATTTAGACGGTGAGCCTGTAGAGGTTGCAGTTAATGCAAATGCGGCAACAGCAGCTATTGTATTTAAGACTGTATCTGACCCATTTATCGGAAGACTTTCATATGTAAAGGTAATATCAGGAAAGCTGAGTCCTGAAACACCTGTAATAAATATGCGTACAGGAACTCAGGAAAGAATAGGTAAGGTTCTTAGTGTATGTGGTAAAAAACAAACAGAGGTTGATTATATTTCCGCAGGTGATATAGGTGCAATTCCAAAGCTTGCAGCTACCAAAACAGGTGATACACTTTGCTCACCGTTGCGTAAGGTAGTGCTTGACGGAATAGAATATCCGTCATCATCATACACAATGGCTATTTATCCAAAGACAAAGGGCGATGAAGATAAGGTAGCACAGGGACTTGCAAAGCTTGTAGATGAAGACCCAACAATAAAATTTGAAACAAATCACGAAACCCATGAAATGCTTATTTCAGGTATAGGTGAACAGCATGTAGATGTGGTTATTTCACGCTTAAAGACTAAATATAATGTTGATGCAGTATTGCAAAAACAGAAAATAGCATACAGAGAAACAATCCGTAAAAAGGTATCGGCACAGGGCAGATATAAAAAGCAGTCAGGCGGACATGGACAATTCGGTGATGTATGGATAGAGTTTGAGCCATGTGATTCAGAGGGCTTGGAATTTGCAGAGAGAGTTGTAGGCGGTTCAGTGCCAAAGAACTTCTTCCCAGCAGTAGAAAAGGGACTTAGAGATGCGATTAAAAAGGGTGTGCTTGCAGGTTATCCGACAGTAGGTATAAGAGCCACACTTTATGATGGTTCATATCATCCAGTAGATTCCTCTGAAATGTCATTTAAGACTGCGGCAAGTCTTGCATATAAAAACGGTATTCCAAATGCTAATCCAGTATTACTTGAACCTATCGGAAGTCTTAAGGTAAAAGTACCTGATGCAAATATGGGCGATATAATGGGAGAGGTAAACAAGAGAAGAGGCAGAGTACTTGGTATGACCCCTGCTGAGAATGGCACACAGATAGTAGAAGCAGAAGTGCCAATGGCAGAGATGTCAGACTTTTCAACATATGTTCGCCAGGCAACACAGGGCAGAGGTTCATTTGAAATGGCTTTTGCTCGTTACGAGGATGCACCTGCAAACATAGCACAAAAGATTATTGAGCAGGCAAAAGCAGATAATGATGAATAATGTTGAATAAAAATTAAATAAGTAAAATAAAAAATCAGAGCAACATTACGCATATAAAAGAGTGATGTTGCTCTGATATTATTTTAATAAAAAAGTTGATTTAGAGTTGCGTAACAAATATAAATTATAAGCATAATATAGCAATATAAGATAACAAATCAATAAGCGGAAAAAGATATTGTTTTAGCGGGGAGTTATTATGAAAGAGATTAAATCCTTTGGTATTGCAGGCGGAGATAAACGACAGCTATTTCTTGCAAAATCAATATCCGATAACTGCTATGATGTACAGCTTGGCGGATTTGAGAAATTAAAAAGTACAGGTTCGCTTGTGTTGTGCGATATGAAAACAATGTTTGCTGAGAGTGATGCGATAATATTTCCGGTTCCGTCAGTCAGAGCAGATCATAGTATAAATACTCCATTTTCATATGAAAGTTATTATATAGATAATGAAGATATATTATTAATAAAGAATAAGCCGATTTTTATATCAATGAAAGAAAATTTTCTGCGAGCATATCCACAGCTACAAAGTGCGGAATTGTATGATTATTCCGCAGAAGAAGAGTTTGCGATACTGAATGCACTTCCGACAGCAGAGGGAGCAATAGAAGTTGCAATGACAGAGTATGAGGGTACTATATCAGGCAGTAAAACATTGATAGTAGGGTATGGTAGAATAGGAAAACTGTTGTCAAACAAGCTGAAAGTGCTTGGCTCGGAGGTAACAGTGGCGGCACGCAGTAAGAGTGACTTAGCGTATATCAAAGCTTTAGGTTATGGTGTAAGGAATACAAATCAATTAAAATCAGTAAAGGGCTTTGATATGGTGTTCAATACAGTGCCGGCAAAGATTTTTGACAAGGATTTACTGATGAACACAGATAGAAATACACTGATAATTGACCTTGCATCGCTACCTGGAGGAGTAGATTTTGAAATAGCTAAGCAGAATAAAATTGATGCAGTCAGAGCGTTGTCATTGCCGGGAAAAACATCACCGAAGACGGCAGGAGAGATAATAAAAACGGTAATATTCAATATAATTGAGGAGGTTTACAGGTGACAAAAGCAACCATAGGATTTGCAATGTGCGGTTCCTTTTGCACCTTTTCAAAAGCATTGTCAGAAATGAAAAATCTTGTTGAGATGGGATATAAGGTATTGCCGATAATGTCGCAAAATGCCTATTCAACAGATACACGCTTCGGCAAAGCAGAGGAAATGGTAAAAAGGGCAGAAGATATTACAGGGGAAAGGGTTATGCATACCTCGGTTATGACCGAGCCTATAGGACCGAAAAAAATGTGTGATTTGTTGTTGATAGCACCTTGTACTGGAAATACACTTGCCAAGCTTAGTCTTGGTGTAACAGACACTTCAGTTACCATGGCAGCAAAATCTCACTTACGAATTTTACGACCGGTTTTGCTATGTGTTGCGACAAATGATGCACTTGGAGCATCAGCACAAAATATCGGCAGACTTATGAATACTAAAAATATATATTTTGTTCCGCTCAGTCAGGATGATTGCATAAAAAAGCCAAATTCACTTGTTGCGGATTTCAGTAAAATTCCGGAATGTGTTGAGCTTGCATTAAAAGGTAAACAGTTACAGCCTGTTTTTTATTAACATTTTTTGTAAAAATAATATACAAAAACAAAAAGGCACTTAACCCAGAGTATTTGTGGCTAAGTGTCTTTTATGTATATATGTAATCTGTTAATAAAATATTTGACTGAAAGATGTAACAATAAACATTGAGGGGCGTAGTTTATGTTTACAGGACTGTTAAATAGAGTGTAAAAATGTCAAATTTCTCTTCTTTTATCTTTTTTGTTTTTTTATTTCTGAAATAGAATTTACAATATTACAAATGGGTATATAATAATTTCTGATAATGCAAAATATTATCTAATTTAGTATTTAGGAGTATAAAAATGCCGAGTAATATATCTATTCAAAGAATTATAGGTGTTCTGCTTAGCAGGCTGAAGCTAATTGTTGTTGCAACACTATTAGGTGGAGTACTGTTTTATTGCTATTCTTACTTTATGATAACTCCAATGTACAGTACATCAGCAATGTTTGCTATTCAGAACTATAGTGCCGGAACAAGTGGTAGTAACGATAATGCTAAAAAGATTTACGGTTCTGACTTGAGTGGTTCGGCAACCCTTGCCTCAGTAAGTATGATATTGTTTCAGAATTCAGATGAGCTGTCGGCAGTATATAGTGGTTGTGGCGTTAGACTGTCTGTTGAAGACTTCTTTGTTACGGTAAATGTAACAGGAACTGATGCACAGCTTGTAGCTAATGTCGCTAATCAGGTTTGTGAAAAATGTGAGGATGTATTTAAAAGCTATTATTCGTATGGTAGTATAAGAACTATTCGTGCTGCTAAGGTTCCTGGAGGACCTTTTGCTCCCGATAATAAGCATTATGGTACTATGGGATTAGGTGTCGGACTTGGTATTTCCTGTTTGATTTCAATTTTACTTGAGCTTATTGATACAACAATTAAGGCAGAAGATGATATACAGCAGATGTATGGTGTTCCTGTATTTGCTGAAATTCCTGATTTTGAAAATCAAGGGTAGGTGACATAAATGGCTTTTGGAAAAAATAAGGATAAAGATGCTGCAATGACACCATCACAAAGAGCTGAGGAAGAACAGATGCAATTTATGGCTCAGATTCAGCAACAGGCTTCCTATGATGAAAGTGAAAATGCAGTTGAAATTGAAAATACAAAAAAAGAAGAAGTTAGTGAACAAAATCAAAACACAGAAACAGAAGTAAAAAAGAGAAAGCGTAAGAAGAAAAGACGCAGAAGAAGCAGTAGTTACTCTTACGGCTATGGATATGGCTATAATTATAGTTATGGATATGGCTATGGATATGGCGGTTATGGAAATAGTTCTGATAACAGTAAGTTTGCCATCGTAGAGTCTTACAAAGCTGGCAGAACAAATATTATGTTTTCGTTGTCTGCCTCTGATAAAAAGTGTTTTGCGATTACCAGTTTTTCAAAGGGTGAAGGTAAAAGTACAGTGGCATCTAACCTTGCAATTTCTTTCTCAAAAATGGAGAAAAAGATTTTGCTTGTGGACTGCGACTTAAGACGACCAAATGTTCATAATATTTTTAAGCTCGATAATTCTAATGGTCTTTCTAATATCATTGGTAAAATGGTTGAATATGATGACACAGTACATAAAAATGTACTTGAAAATCTTGATATAATTACATCAGGTACAATTCCGCCTAATCCATCAGAGCTTATGTGTTCGAGTACTTTTGTAAACTTAATGAAAAAGTTGCAGGAAGAGTACGATTATATCATATTTGATACACCACCTATCGGTGTTGTTACTGATGCTCTTTTGTTAAAAGACTTAATTGCAGGTTATGTACTTATTGTAAGAGAGCGTTCAACAACACATAAAGATCTTGTTAAATTGCTCGACGGTGTAAAAATGGCTGATTCAAAGGTACTTGGTATTATTGAAGTTGGTTGTACCGGTGGTAAAAAGCGAGGCAAAAAGAAATACTATTATTATTATCAATACTATTGATAGAGGTATATTTATACATACTGCACAACCTTATTCAACAAGGATGTGCAGTATTTTTATATATTAAATTAAAAATGCAAGTTTATTTAAAAAGACTTGCATTTTTTTGACTAATGGAGTAAAATATATGTGAAAACTAAAAGAATTTATGAATTTTATATTTTAGGAGATGGCATAATGAATTATATGGAATTCAGTAATGAGGCACTTAAAGCGGAATATTCCAAGCTATTAAATCAGTATGAGGATGTCAAGGGCAAAGGCTTAAATCTTAATATGGCTCGTGGAAAGCCTGGCAAAGAACAGCTTGATTTATCACTTCCAATGCTTGATATTCTTAACAGCAAGTCTGAATTTGTTGGTGAGAACGGAATGGATTGCCGTAACTATGGTATTCTTGAAGGAATTACTGAGTGTCGTAAAATGTTTGGCGAAATTCTTGGCGTTGATTATACAAAGGTTATGGTTGGCGGAAGTTCAAGCTTAAATATGATGTTTGATACCATTGCTTGCCTTATGACAAAGTCGGCTGTTGAGGGCTGTAAGCCTTGGTATGAAGTTAAGGAAAGAAAATTCCTCTGTCCTGTTCCTGGATATGACCGTCATTTTGGAATTACACAGTATTTTGATTTTGAGATGATACCTGTTCCAATGGATGAAAATGGTCCTGATATGGATATTGTAGAAAAGCTTGTTGAGTCTGACGATACAATCAAGGGAATGTGGTGTGTTCCTAAATATTCAAATCCATCAGGAATAACATATAGCGATGAGGTAGTAAAGAGAATAGCTGCATTAAAGCCTGTCGCAAAGGATTTCAGACTTATGTGGGATAATGCTTATTGCATTCATGATGTAACAGACACACCTGATACACTTCTTAATATTATGGATGAATGTGAAAAAGCAGGAAATCCTGATATGCCGATTGTTTTCACTTCAACTTCAAAGGTAACATTCCCCGGTGCAGGTGTTGCGGCAATGGCAACATCAGACACTAATATGAAGTTATTTAAGGAAAAGTACAATTATCAGGTAATCAGCTATGATAAGCTTAATATGCTCAGACATGTAATGTTCTTCAAAAATATTGATGGTGTGCTTGAGCATATGCAGAAGCATAAGGAAGTATTAAAGCCAAAATTTGATATTGTTACAAGCACACTTGAAAAGGAGTTAAAGCCTGTTGGTATCGGAAGCTGGACAAATCCAAATGGTGGATACTTTGTTTGTATTGATGTAATGAATGGTACTGCAAAGAGAGTTGTAGAGCTGTGCAAAAATGCAGGTGTTGTACTTACCGGAGCAGGAGCAACATATCCGCTCGGAAATGACCCTGAAGATAAAAATATCAGAATTGCACCTTCATTCCCTCCAAATGATGAATTACAGAAGGCTATGGATGTATTCTGTATTTGTGTTAAGCTTGCTGCTTGTGAGAAAATTTTAGGTATGTAAGATTTACGCATAATTTCATTATCAAAAATTACAATGCTCACAGAAATAATATACAAATCTATTAGGAAAAATTTGTGAGTTCTGACAAAACATCGTAAATATTGGCAATAAATAAATATTTTTTTATTAAATATATATTAATCCATTGACTTTTTTGTAAAAAAACATTATAATAACTCTGTTACGGTTTGTAAATGTGCGAGCGTAGCAGAGTTGTTTTTATAAAGCAAACTGTAATCACATTGCAAACAATTATTTTACGGAGGTTTCAAAGGCATGAAAAGAGTTCCAAAGCCCATGTTCTTCATAGTTGCTTTGCTGATACTTGCCTTCTCGTTTACTGCGATTTTCGGAGTATCCTATTATACAGGTGACAACAAAAACACAGTAGTTAAGGGTATCAGTGACATCCGATGGGGAATAGACATCAAGGGTGGTGTAGAGGCTACATTTAAGCCTGCTGACAACTATGATGCTACCGAGGAGCAGTTAGATTCTGCAAAATCAATTATTGAATTAAGAATGGTTTCACAGGGAATTACAGATTACGAATTGTATGCTGATACTAACAGTGACAGAATTATCGTTCGTTTCCCATGGAAATCAGATGAAAAAGAGTACAATGCTGTTGAGGCTATTCAAGAAATTTCTTCAACTGCAAAGCTTACATTCCGTCCTGGAAATTCATATGAAACTACTGATATAGGTTCTGATGGTAATTATGTATATAAGACTCCGACAGGCGATTCTGCTGAGGAGCTTATGGATGGTTCAATGGTAAAATCAGCAACTGCAAATGTTTATCAGGATGATAGTGGTAGTACAAAATATGTTGTAAGCCTTGAGTTCACATCTGAAGGTGCAAAGAAATTTGCTGAAATTACTGAGCAGTATGTTTCAAAGACCATTTCAATCTGGATGGACGATATTATGATTTCTGCTCCAACAGTTAATTCTGCAATTACTGATGGTAAGTGCCAGATTGAGGGCGATTTTGATGCTGAATCTGCAACAGAACTTGCTAATAAGATTAGTGCAGGTGCATTGCCATTCGCTCTTGAAACTGTAAGTAACGGCAGTATCAGTGCTACACTTGGTGAGAACTCACTTACAGCAATGGCTTATGCTGGTATTATTGCACTTATCGTAATTGTACTTGTAATGATTATCTTCTATCGCTTACCTGGTTTCATTGCTTCTATAGCACTTATCGGACAGATGACTCTTTCTATTGCCGCTGTTTCAGGTTACTTTACTACTATTCCGTCATTTACAATGACCTTGCCTGGTATTGCAGGTTTAATTCTTTCAATCGGTATGGGTGTTGACTGTAATGTTATTACAGCAGAGCGTATTAAGGAAGA
>JAKSRB010000006.1 GCA_024403825.1 Ruminococcus sp.
GATTAGCCGACCCCTATTTTGTTATAAAATGTTTGATTTCATCAGTGTTTGCAAGGTCAATTTTTTTGAAAAAGTCAGGATATATTGTAATATTATCTGTGTTTTCTAAATCAACCCATTCAAGATATTCATCCGGTGCAGTTCCTAAGGTGGTTCTGTGTCCGTTTTGAATGTTCATTAGTTTTTCATTGCTTTTAATTTTGAAAAATGCTGATAATTCGTGAACTAAGGATGAGCTGTCATTATCCTTGAAAAAGTTTTCGTGAATTGCTATCATTTTTTCAATCTCACATTCAATGCCTGTTTCTTCCTTGACCTCTCGAATAACTGCGTCCTCAAGAGTTTCACCAAGCTTTACTCTTCCACCAACGGAATAATAGAAATTATCTCTTAAATTAGTAGCCATAAGAACTTTTTTACCATTTATAATTACAGCACCAACCCTATAATTAAATATCCCATTTTCTGTTTTAAATGTACAATCCATAATTCCTCCGTTTTAATTTATTTTTTGCGATAAAGCTTAAATATTCTATCACTATGCTATTTAACTGTCAAGCGATTATAATAAAAAATGTAAATTATTATGTAGCAAATTATCTTAAAACCCTTGCATTTTATTTCAATATATGCTAAAATCATATTAATTAATGTTATTTGCAATAATTTAGAAAGGACGATACAAATGAGCGTTTGGGGAATAGTTCTTGGTATTATTCTTGGTATTGTATCAATTGCAATTATTGTTGTTATTATTCTTCAAGAGGGTAATCAACAGGGTCTTGGTACAGTTACCGGTGCAGCTGATTCTTATTTTTCTAAAAACAAAGCTCGTTCAATAGATGCTTTTCTTGCTCGTTGGACTAAGGCTTTTGCAGCATTCTTTGTAATTTTTGTAATTGCTCTTAATGTGCTTGCACATTTCGGAATACTGTAAGAATATTTTTATTGTTTTTGGCATAATAATAGACTATCAGATTTTTTGTCTGATAGTCTATTTTATTTTAGGAGCTGTTAAAATGTCAGTTGGCTATCTCGCAGGAATAGCTTTTGCAGTTTTTATTGTTTTTTCTATTATTCATTATGCAGGAAAAAACAAACGCCCCTTTAAAAGAGCGTTTATCTCGATGTTGTGTGGTTTATGCACCTTGCTTGCGGTAAACCTGAGTGGCAGCATAACAGGTGTATTTTTACCGATAAGCTTGCTGTCGATTCTTGTATCACTCATTGGCGGTATTCCGGGAGTAACACTTTTGCTCACCCTCAATTTAATATTTTTATAACCTCTTGTTTAGCTGTTCAAGGGCATCATTTACACTTGCCTTATCATTTGTAACAAGGCTTAATACTGTATTATATATTAATGTAGGGTTTTTATAGAAGTTCTTTCGTATAAGAATTGCCTGTTCTAAAGTTGGGGCATATATAGTAAATTTCAAAAGTTCAATATCTCCACCTGATATTTTACACTCAATGTCATATCCAACCTCAGTTTTTAATATTTCAGCAGAATTGTTTTTTTCTGTTTGTTTTTGCGAAAGCAGCTTTGTAGCACATACATAAGCTTTATCCTTTACTGTATATGAAAGCGTGGTTTCAAGCTGATTTGCTATCATTTTTCCGTTTTCAGTCAGGATATATGTCTTATCCTTTGAACAGTTTTCACATTCTCTGAGATTTTCGTTTTGCACAAGATCGTCAAATGCTGAAAGAGTTTCAAAGTAGTTGGCAAGACTTTCATTTTGTATTGCCGCTACAACAATGTTTTTGCTAAGGCTGTCATTTACGGTATGAAATAGATAACAAATCAATACCTTGATTTCATTTTTACTTCTCAGACCACCGGGAATGATACCTTCATCAAATGTATCGAATGCCATATTATCACCTTTAAAATAAGTTTGTATATTGTAAATTTAGAATTATAAGTTTTATTAATTCTTATTATAACACATAACAAATAAGTTGTGTAGATTTTTTTGTAAAATAATTGACTAATATAAATTCTTATGATATTATGTGTATAAGATATTATTTTATATAGTGTCTTATGTTTTATAATTTTTAGAAAGGGGACAGGGTATGACAGATTATTTACCTTTCATCTGGATTGGTATTGCTGTAGTTCTGGCTATAATTGAGGGCATTACAATACAACTTGTATCAATTTGGTTTATGCTCGGTGCAATTTTTGCTGCAATTACAAGTGTGTTTACTGATTCAATTATAATTCAGGTTTTAGTGTTTATTATAGTTTCTTTTGTTTCTCTTATAGCAACAAGACCTATTGTAAAAAATTTTATGAAACAAAAGGGAACTGTAAACACAAACTCTAACCGCCTTGTTGGTCAAACTGGAGTTATGATTTCTGATATTGCAGATATTGAACAGATTGGTCGTGCAAAGGTTTCAGGAGAGGTATGGTCAGTAAAAACCAATTCAGCACCAATATTAAAAGACAGTAAAATTAAGGTTCTTGCCATTGAGGGCGTTAAGCTAATCATTGAACCACTACAGAATAAGGAGTAAATTATGCCATTTGTTGTTATTTTTGCGATTATTGTTTTATTTTTAATAATCATATTTGTCCGCAATGTTAAAATTGTTCCACAGGCTCATGCGTTTGTTGTAGAGCGTTTTGGTGCTTATTATACTACATGGGAAACAGGTCTTCATGTAAAGTTTCCTTTCATTGATAATATCAGCAAAAAAATCTCTCTCAAGGAGCAGGTTGTAGATTTCCCACCACAGCCTGTTATTACTCGTGATAATGTTACTATGCAGATTGATACTGTAGTTTACTTTGAGATCACTGACCCTAAGCTTTACTGCTATGGTGTTGAGCGTCCTTTAAGTGCTATTGAAAATCTTACTGCTACTACACTTCGTAACATAATTGGTGAGCTTGAGCTTGACAGCACTCTTACATCTCGTGATACAATCAATGAAAAAATTCAGATTATCCTTGATGAAGCTACTGATGCTTGGGGTATTAAGGTTAAGCGTGTTGAGCTTAAGAACATTCTTCCTCCTCGTGAAATTCAGGACGCAATGGAAAAGCAGATGAAGGCTGAGCGTGAGCGTCGTGCTAAGATTCTGGATGCTGAGGGTGAAAAGAGCAGTCAGATTCTTGTTGCTGAAGGTATGAAAGAGTCTGCAATTCTTAAAGCTGATGCTGTTAAGGAGCAGAAAATTCGTGAGGCACAGGGTGAAGCTGAAGCTATCCTCACAGTACAGAAGGCTAATGCTGATGCACTCAGAATGTTGAATGAGGCTGCACCAACTGACAGTATTATTCGTCTTAAGAGTCTTGAAGCTTTTGCTGCAGCTGCTGACGGCAAGGCTACAAAGATTATTATTCCATCTGACATTCAGGGTCTTGCAGGTAATGTTACTGCAATTAAAGAGCTTTGGAAAGATGATGTAGCGAATAAATAATTTTTCATTGTATCTATAGCTGAAAATTTAAAGTTATTTGGTTATATTATTAATATTACTATCAATGCCGAAAGTATAATTGAAGATACTTTCGGCATTTGCTGTCAGGGGGGTCTGCGGATGAATATATTAACTTTATGCTGGTTATTTATAATATTTTCCTTTGGAGGTTGGATTGCAGAAGGCATAAGAGCATTTTTTACCACAGGAAAATTTGTAAATAAAGGATTTATTACATCACCTTTTTGTCCTATTTATGGTGCAGGTGTAATTGTTTTATATATCACATTGTCACCAGTTTCAGATAATCTTCCTCTGTTGTTTTTATTCAGCACATTATTGCTGTCAGCAATAATAATTATTATCGGTTATATAACAACTAAAATACTCGGATTTAAGCCTTGGGATTTCAGCAAAATGCGTATGCACATTGGTAGTTATATTACATTTCCGTATGCATTATGGCTTGGTGTACTTGGTGCAGTTGTATTATATGCTATTGTGCCTGTTCTCGAAATATTTATCGGACATATCCCGATTATTGTAAGCATAGTGGTGATAATCGCTATTTCAATTCTATTAGTTTTAGACTATATAACTACATTCATAACAATTATCCGATTAAAGAAAAAAATAGCTAAATTAAAGAATTGTGCATTTGATGAAAATGAAATATCTGAGGAAAAAATTTTAAATATCAAGGAAAACTATAATCTTCTTTTCACGAATCATTTAATGCGAAGGCGTTTGGCAAGTGCGTTTCCTGAGCTTAATAATATGGCATATATTCTGGAATTTGCTGATAAGCTTAGTGAAGTAAAATATGAAAATATGCTTGAATATACAACAGTATATATTGATAAAGATGAAGAGCCATTTGCATTTGGTCTTTGCTTTACAAAGCTATTTTTTCTGTTTGTGACAGGCTCTTTTGTCGGCACAATTCTTGAAACAATCTGGGCATTATTTGCGGAAGGGCATTTTGAAATTCGTGTCGGAATGGTTTATGGTCCGTTTATACCTGTATATGGTTTAGGAGCTTGTCTGTTGACCTTAGTTCTATATAAGTTATATAAATTAAGTGATACATTGCTTTTTATTATCAGTGCAGTTATAGGCGGTGGATTTGAATATTTATGTTCATGGTTTCAGGAAATGGTATTTGGCACAATTTCGTGGGACTATAGTGGTACGCCGTTTAATCTTGACGGTAGGACTAATCTTATGTATGCTCTGATTTGGGGATTTCTGGGGCTTGTGTGGGTAAGATACCTTTATCCGTCAATCTCTAAATTAATTGAAAAAATGCCAAAACGAGCAGGCTCAATTATTACACTTAGTTTGGTTGTATTTATGATTTTTAATACCTTAATGTCTGTAACAGCTGTTTGGCGGTGGAGAGATAGGGATAATGGAATCCCTCCTGCAAGCAACTTTGAATTGTATCTTGATAAACATTTTAATGATGAAAAATTGCAGATGTTGTTTCCAAATATGCAGAATGTTAATTCAAATGAATGATATATAAATAATCGTTGGGAAGTGATATATTTGTTTTCAGAAAGATTAAAAAACAGAAGTATAATAAAAATTATTGCTATAATGCTAATTTGCGTATTAACATTGTGTGCTTGTAATTTTGATTTTGATAACAATGATAATAGCGATATAGAAATAAAGCAGGATAAGCTGATTGTGCATTATCTTGATGTTGGTCAGGGTGATTCTATTTTTGTTGAATTGCCGAATAATGAAACAATGCTTATTGATGCAGGAATTACAAATGAGGGTGAAGGTATCATAAATTATATCAATAGCTTTGGATATAATAAAATTGATTATCTTGTGGCTACTCACCCTCATGCAGACCATATTGGTTCAATGGCCTATATAGTTCGTCATATGGAAATTGGTAAAATTTATATGAGCGAGGCTGTAGCTACTACAAATATATATAAAAAGCTTCTGACAACAATTTCTGATAAGAAATACAGTATCAATAAGGCAGTGGCTGGAAAGAAAATTGTAGATGAAGAAAAGTTATCAGTGGATATTTTAGCACCATCAAAAATTGATGACGAAATATTAAATAACAACTCAGTAGTACTTATGGTGACATATAAAAATATCAAATTTTTATTTAATGGTGATGCCCAGAAAGAGGAAATAGGCGATATTGAAGGGGATATTTCCGCAGATGTTTTAAAGGTAGGACATCATGGTTCTTCAAATGCGACTACAAATGCAATGCTAACGAGAATCCATCCAACATATGCTGTTATATCCTGTGGAGCAGGAAATGAATATAATCATCCACATACCAAAACTACTGATCTATTAAAGCAATTTGGAGTTACATATTTAAGAACTGATGAGCTTGGAACAATAGTTTTCAGTACAAATGGTATTATGATTGATTATGAAACAAACGGAAAATCAATAGAGCGTAAGGAGTAATTTATGAAAAAATTTATAGTTGACAGAATTGAGGGTACAAAAGCTGTACTTGAATGTGAAAACGGAGAAATGGTAAATTTAGAGTTAAAAGCATTACCTAAAAATATAAAAGAAGGTGATGTTCTTAATTTTGACAATGGAAGCTGTTTTCTTGATGAGCAGGAAACTGAACGCAGGAAAAATGAAATTAAAGAATTGATGAAAGCTTTATTTGTTGATTAATTAATATTGTATATATAAATTTAAATTTTCGTATGCAAAAAAATACCAGTTATAAAAAATCACGAGCCATAAAAAAACTCTTATTTTATCAGTACATATTGATAAAATAAGAGTTTTTTCCTATTTGCGAAATTTATAAAAAGTTGACTTTATGTAAATTTTGTGTTATTGTAAAACAGAGTATATTAGGATATTATGCCTTATTATACCCAAAAATAATAATGAAAGGGGGTGTAGCTACGCTCACCGTAAAATTGAAACGATTTTTAGTTGGAGTTACGGTTGCTCTAACTGTTGCAAGCTCAATGCCTGCTCAGGCAGTATCCTTTAAAATTGATAAGGATACGCTTGATAGCATAGCTTCAGCAGATACTAAAATAAATCGTTATCGCTATGGTGATGTAAATGATGACGGAAAAATAGATGTCTATGATGTTACTGAAATGCAAAAAGCTATAGTTGAGCTTACTCAATTTAATGCTTTGCAAAATGAGCTGTCTGATGTAGATGGTGATGGAAGATTTTCTGTTTCCGATATAACCGTAATGCAGGGTTATCTTACAAGAGTAGAAGAATTTATGCATTACAGAGTTGGAAAAAGCTACACCCCTGAACCTGAGCCGTCCACAGTTCAGCCGAGTTCATCAGGAACAATTCCGACAACTACAAATCCGTTTGAAACGATTGAGACTATAACAACAGAGCCTACTACTGAACCTATAGAATCTCATTCTACAATAATAGTGCCAACAACCGAGCCGATTGAAACAACAAGCAGACCTCATACTACGGGTGCAACAATAGTAACTGAACCTAAGGAATCAACTACAGCTTATGTTTCACAGCCGACTCAGCCCTCAACGAGGTATCCGTCATTTACAGTACCGACAGAAACCGCAGCTAAGGATACTTACAGCGTAACGAAGCCTATGAGCTTTACAGCTGTTACAGATCCACCTGAAAAAACTACTGCACCAACCGCAAACAGTACAAATTCAACAAGCAATACCTCAGACAATCAGCAAACAACATCTACGACTGCTCGTCCTGCTACAGATGATGAGGCACATAGTGAAACAACTACAGAAACACAGGCAACAGCTTCTGGTTATGTAGTCACTACTGCACCTTCATCTCCTGCCACTCCTGATGTTGCTCCTCCGGTTTCAAATACAACAGATCATACTGTGCTTATAACAATAATTGTTGTTATACTATTAGTTTTGATAATAGCTTTATTCACAGTAAGAAATCTTGTGGGACTTTTCCAGCGTTCGTATGAGCGACGACGAATTGAGATTTTAGTTCGTAATAATGTTAAAAATTCTGAATATGATGATTTATGTGATATTCGTGAATGTATGCTTGATGGAGAATTTCCATTTAATGAGGATAAGGTATGCTTGAGATGTCAGTCTATTATCAACAGACTGCAAAGAGCAGAAATTGTAACATCAAAAGAACTTGAAGTTATTATGCTTTCTAACTATGATTTACAACATTACTATAATAATTATATGGCAATTAAAAATCATAGTGTTGAATTTTTGGTATAATATTTTAAGCAGATTAAAAAAATAGCCGTTGTAAATGCAGCGGCTATTTTAATTTTAAATAAAATGTTGCAAAAATGTAATAATTTTATTAAGTGATTTTATTAAAAAGAATTATAAATAGTTATATAAAGTCTAATGATTGGCATTTATTACTGCTTTTGAAAAAGTGATAAATTAGCTGTAAATATTTTAAAAATTTAACTGTCAAATTGTATTAACTATAGTCGAACAATTTAAAATTAGGTACTTGACTTATTTGCATAATGTATTATAATATAAATAATAATCGAATTATAATGTATTTTGAGAGGTGTAACAATGCAGACATCTGTTCTTAATTGGTTGGATAATACTGCTTCAGCATATGCTGATAAGGTGATGTTTACTGATTCTAACAGTACTATTACTTTTGCAGAATTCAATAAATTAACTATATCCGTCTGTTCATTTTTAGCTTCTAAATCAAATCCTTATTCCCCTGTTGTAGTTATGTCAGGCAGACATATTTATACATCTGCCTGTTATCTTGGTGCAGTAAGGGCTGGTTGTTTTTATGCTCCTATGGATGCTACTATGCCTGTTTCAAGATTAAATCAGATTCTTGGTGTTATTAAGTCTGATAATATGATTGTTGACAGAGAGCATCTTGAAATTGCTAAAAGTCTTGACTTTAATGGAAATGTTTATGTAATGGAGGATATAATTGATTTTCCTGTAGATAATATATTGCTTGATAAAGCAGTCAGTAATCTGAATGAAACATCTCCGTTATATGTAATATTTACTTCCGGTTCAACAGGAGTACCTAAGGGTGTTATTACTTCTCATCACTCCTTAATGTGCTATATTGATGCTGTAAGTAAGGTTTTAGATATTAACGATTCTGATGTTATGGGAAATCAATCACCACTCGACTATATTGCCGCTGTTCGTGATATTTATTTTCCAATCAAAATTGGTGCATCTACAGTCATTATACCGAAAAATGAATTTTCAATGCCAACAGAGCTTTTTGAAACCTTAAATAAAAATAAGGTTACTGCTTTGTGCTGGAGTGTTGCAGGTGTTGAATTGCCTGCAAAGCTTGGTGCTTTTGATATAATTAAGCCTGAGTATCTTAAAAAGCTTTGTTTTTCAGGTTCAGTTATGCCTTGTAAATATCTTAAAATCTGGCAAGAGGCTTTGCCTGATGTGCTATATGTGAATCAGTATGGTCCAACTGAGGCAACAGCATCCTGCACTTATTATGTAGTTGAGGAAAAGGTTAATGATGATACTGTTTTGCCGATTGGTAAGCCTTATGAAAACTACACTATAACCTTGCTTAATGATGACTCAACTGCAACAGCTGAAGGAGAAATTGGTGAAATTTGCGTAAGCGGACCAATACTCGCACTTGGCTATTATGGTGATGTTGAGAGAACAGCTCAGTCATTTATGCAAAATCCGCTTAATAGAAATTATCGTGAATTGATTTATAAAACAGGTGACCTTGGCAAATGGAATGAGCAGGGGATACTTGAATTTCATGGTAGAAAAGACAGACAGATTAAGCATATGGGACATCGTATTGAGCTTGGCGAAATAGAAGAAACAGCAAAGCAGATTACAGGTATAACTGATTGTTGTTCCTTATATTATAAGGATAAAGAGCATTTGTATTTGTTTTATGTAGGCGATGCAACTTCAAAAGAAATAGTTTTGCATTTCAGAAAAGTACTGCCGGCATTTATGGTACCAAGAAAGATTATTAATCTTGACAAGCTGCCAACTTTGCCAAACGGTAAAACTGATATGCAGACTTTAAAAACATATTTTAAATAATTTTAATAAAGAAAGAGGATTTTAAAATGGATGAATTAATGCAGATTCTTGAGGAATTAAGACCGGATGTTGACTTTGAAAATGAAACAGCACTTATTGGTGATGGTATTTTAGATTCATTTGATATTGTAGCCCTTGTTGGTGAACTCAATGATGCTTTTGATATTGAAATCAAGCCAAATAATCTTGTACCTGAAAACTTCAATTCAGCAAAAGCTATGATGGCTCTTATTGAGCAGTTACAGGATGAATAAGGTGCATTATGAATGAAATCTTGATAAAAGAACTTTCTTCAAAGGTTGCAACACCGTCATATGTTTTTGATTTGGATGTATTTCAGAAAAGAGCTGAATTTGTAAAGGAACAGTTTGGCGATAAAATCGGTCTTTGCTTTTCAATTAAAGCAAATCCGTTTTTACTCGGCAGATTACCTGAATGTTTTGATAAAATAGAGGTTTGCTCTCCTGGTGAGCTTACTATTTGTGAAAAAACAAATTCAGATATGAAAAAAGTAATTTTTTCAGGTGTAAATAAAACCTATGCAGATGTTGAGCGTGCAATGGCTGATGGTGTTGGTACATTTACTGCTGAAAGCTATTTGCATTTGGATTTAATAAATTCTATTGCTGAAAAGAATAATGTTATTGCACCTGTTCTTGTTCGCTTAACAGGCGGTAGCCAGTTTGGTATGGATGAGAAGGATGTTCTTTCCATAATTGAAAATCGTGCAAAATATTCTAATATTGAAATTGTAGGAATACATTACTTTACAGGAACTCAGAAGCGTAAGGCGGCTCTTATAATTAAGGAGCTTGATTACCTTACTGAGGTTATCGAGAAAGTGAAAAATGACTATAATTTTATTGTAAAAAGGATTGAGTATGGTACAGGTCTTGCTGTTGATTACTTTAATTCTGAGGCAGATACACTTGAAGAAGAACGCCTGAAGGCAGTTGCTCCACGATTAAGAGAGCTTGCTGAGATAGCAGATGTTACCGTTGAGATGGGCAGATTTTTTGCAGCTCCTTGCGGATACTATTTAACAAAGGTTATGGATGTTAAAACTAACTGTGGAGTAAATTATGCAATTCTTGATGGTGGTTTAAATCAGATAAAATATGATGGACAGATTAAGGGTATGCAGATACCAAAAATCGTTCAAATAAGTAATAACGAAAAATCATCAGAAAAAGAACCTGAGCCTTGGACATTGTGCGGCAGCCTTTGTACTACTGAGGATGTTCTGGTGAGAAATGTTGAATTTAGTTCACTTCAAATAGGCGATATTCTTGTATTTTGCAGAACAGGTGCATACTCGGTAATGGAGGGAATGGCAGTATTTCTCAGCAGAGAAATGCCTGAAGTTTCTGTATATTCTGAGAAAATTGGTTTAATCAAGCTTAGAGATTTGTATTATACCGATGTTCTTAATACACCGAAATAATTATGCGGAGAGATTAGCTTGACTTATACATCGTTAAATTTTATTATATTTTTATGTGTATCTGTACTTGTATATTTTTTATTTCCATTAAAAAAGTATAGATGGACTGTCTTACTTGCAGCAAGTTACTTTTTTTACCTTTTTATCGGCTATAAATATGTAGCGTTTATACTTTTTACAACAATTAGTACATATCTGATTGCACGCTGGCTTAATAGTATATCGGTTAAATCCAAAAAAACTATTAAGGCACACAAGCAGGATTGGGATAAGGATACTAAAAAGAAATATAAAAACAATATCAAAATCAAAAAAAGACTTGTTATGGCACTTGATTTGGTATTGAATTTTGGTATTCTTGCATTTTTGAAATACTACAATTTCTTTGCAGGTAGCATTAATGATTTATTAAATGGATTTGGAGCAGATGTTTCTGTGCCTGCTCTTGGATTGGTTTTACCTTTGGGTATATCATTCTACACATTCCAGTCAATGGGTTATATTGTAGATGTTTACAGAGAAAAAACTGAGGCTGAGAAAAATCCGTTTAAATTTGCTTTGTTTGTATCATTTTTTCCTCAGATTGTGCAAGGTCCTATCAGTATATATGACCAACTGGCACATCAGTTATATGAGCCACACAGCTTTGATTTTACAAGATTTAAGTATGGTGTTGAGCTTATAATCTGGGGTTTCTTTAAGAAGCTTGTTATTGCAGACAGAGCAGTTATAGCTATTAATGCAGTTACAGATAATTACAACATATATAGCGGTACTACCTTGACTTTCACAATACTTTTGTATGCATTACAGCTGTATGCAGACTTTTCAGGTGGTATTGATATATCCAGAGGTGTAGCTCAAATATTCGGTATTGATATGATGGAGAACTTCCGTCGTCCTTACTTCTCTAAGGATATTAACGAATATTGGCGTAGATGGCATATTTCGCTTGGTGGATGGTTTAAAAATTACCTTTTCTATCCGGTTGCAATGTCAGAGCTTTTTATCAATACAAGTAAGAAAATGAAAAATTCTCGCTTTGGTAAAACTAAGGCAGGTGCTCATATAGCTAAGGTATTTCCAACAAGTGTTGCATCATTTTTGGTGTTCTTTATAGTTGGTATATGGCATGGTGCAAGCTGGAAATATGTAGGTTTTGGCTTGTGGAATGGCGGAATTATTATGCTTTCCGTTTTAATGAAACCTGTTTTTGAATGGACTATAGCTAAGCTACATATTAATGCTAAGTCAGCATTATATACATTGTTCCAGATTTTAAGAACATTCTTAGTTGT
Source organism: Ruminococcus sp. (assembly GCA_024403825.1). GTDB lineage: Bacteria > Bacillota > Clostridia > Oscillospirales > Acutalibacteraceae > Ruminococcoides. The sequence continues at coordinate 12,240 of JAKSRB010000006.1, forward strand.
GCTTGTAGGATATGTATTTGATGTTGCACCTTCATTTATGCAGGCAATGCATACTTTCAAAGCATTTTTTGTTAGTCAGAGTTTTTCAGCAGGTTGGTCTGAAATAAGCGAACTTGGTCTTGGTAAAAAAGATTATCTTGTTATTTTGGGCGGAGCTTTCCTGATTTTTGTAATTAGTGTAATTCAGGAAAGAAACAGCAAAACAACTATAAGAGAAATGCTTGACAGGAAACCTTTTATATTAAAATGGCTGGTATTATTTGTAGGTATTATGACTATTATTATATTTGGTATATATGGTTCAGGTTACAATGCAGCAGATTTTGTATATATGCAGTTTTAGGGAGCAGATTGAATGAGTAAAAGAAAACTTTATTTTAAGCGTACAATAAAAATTGCATCATTAATTCTTGCTATAGCATTAGTTACAGCCTTTTGTCAACAATATCTGCTTTGCCATTTTGATTATAATAAGTTATTAATGAATGGATTTTATCTTGAAGATAAAAATTCTTTAGATGTTGTCTTAATAGGTGCAAGTGAAACTTATACTGATTTTTCACCTGACCTTGCATATGAAGAATATGGATTTACCAGTTACCCTGTGGCAACAGGTGCGGCACCTGTTTCATTAATAAAAACTCAGTTAAAAGAGGTTTTAAGAACTCAATCACCTAAATTGATTGTTATTGAAATTAATGGTGTTTTGTACAGAGGTAAGGATTCTTTAACTAAAGAGTCTAATCTAAGAAAATCGCTCGATAATATGCCATTGAACGCAAATAAGATTGAGTATATAAAAAATCATGTTGCAATAAGTGACCAATTTGAATATTATTTGCCTATTACAAAGTATCATTCTGTATGGAATGATTATCCAGAACCTTTGAAATATGTAAAAGGTTTGTTTGCTCAAAATTTCAGAGGTTATACTTATTTAAAAGGTGTAAGAACTCAGGGTAATGTTTATGATACCAAGCAAGTCAAAATGCTTAATGCTACATTGCCTAAAGATGAGAATCGAGAAAACCTTGAGGAAACTTCTGAAGCAGATTTCAGGGATTTACTGCAATACATAAAAGATGAAAAATTAGATAATATAATTTTTATGAGATTACCTCATATTGTAGCAAAATCTGAGAATTATGGCAGATATAAGCGTTGTAATACTGCTGGGGATATAATTTCTGAGTATGGTTTTGATTTCTATAATTTTGAAAGATATAATGATGATATTGGAATAGATTTCACAAAGGATTACTATAATGTTGACCATATGAATGTTGAGGGTCAGCAGAAGATGACTCGTTATCTATCAGAATTATTTGTAAATAAGTACGGTATAACACCAACAGAGCTTACTGAAAAGCAGAAAGAAAAATGGGATACTTGTGCAGATTACTACCATAAATATGTTGAGTATGTAAAATATGTTGCTAAGAAAGATCCTAAAGCAAAGGAAGTTGGTGAGGATGGTAACACCCTTGTCAAAATAGCGAAGCTTTCTAAGAGTAAGTAATAGTTATAAAAAACAGGCATTGCACTTTGCAATACCTGTTTTTTGGTTATAAGATATTTTAATCTTTGTCATATGCCTCAACTTCAATCATACCGTTATCATTGTATTTAACAGAATTATATTTTTTTGAATGATAACCGACAAGTCCAGTAATTGAAAGTCCTGAGATGCCTTCATAAATCAATAATGCACCAAGCAATATTATAATAAAATTTGCAAAAAATTTACTAAATACTATTGTGCAGATACCAAGTGAAATAACTGCGATTGACAATATAAGATAAACCCACCAATATTTCATACCAAACATTTTAAGGGCTAATGCGTGCTTAATATCAAGCGTACTATCAATTATAATGACTATACCAATAATAAAGAATAAGATTTCTCTTATTGAATCAGGTGAAATCAGTGAAAAGATACCAAACGATGTAGCAAGTACACCAGCTATCATTTCAAATATAAAACTATTTTTCCTATTTATAAAGAACAGTATAATATTAAACAATCCATAAATTGTCAATGCAGTTCCTAAGGTATAGCAAAGAGCCACAGTAATTGAGTTAGGGGAAACTATCATCACTATACCGAGGACAAGGCAAGCAAGAGAAGATACTACTGATGAAGTAAAAGAGCTTTTTTGTTTGCGTTTATTTTTCATATTAAACCTCAATCAATTCTTTTATCGCAGAAATCACACATAATCATACCTTTTTTCTCATAGCTGAGTTTTGGCAGATATGGTTCACTCTGAGTAATACATTTTGAATTGTTACATTTATGTTCGCTTATGATTGTGGTTCGTTCTGAAATTGTGAATTCATCGTCCTGTAAAAGCATAAGAATTAATGCCATTCTACCGAACATTCCATATTGAGCCTGTTTAAAATATAACGCCCTTGGGTCATCATCAATATCAACGGTAATTTCATTGACACGAGGTAGGGGATGAAGAATAATCATATCATCTTTTGCTTTATCAAGCTTTTCTTTGTCAAGCACAAAAACATTTTTCTGTGCTTCATAATCAGCTTCGCTTGAAAAGCGTTCTCGTTGTATTCTTGTCATATAGAGCATATCAAGGTCAACTATTGCATCTGCAAGTGAATTTGAAAATTCATATTTGCAACCGTTTTTCTCAAGAATATCAATGATATATAATGGAACACTTAATTCTTTTGTCGAAATTAAAACAAAGCTGTTATTTTCATATTTTGCAAGTGTTTTGATTAATGAATGAACTGTTCTGCCGTTAAGTAAATCTCCGCATACACCAATTTTGAGATTATCAAGTCTGCCTTTCTCAATACTTAAGGTTACAATATCAGTAAGAGTTTGAGTTGGATGAAGATGACCACCGTCACCGCAGTTAATCACAGGTACATCAGAATATAAAGATGATGCCATTGCAGTGCCTTCCACAGGATGCCTGATAGCAATAATATCAGAATAACCGCTTACTATGGTTATGGTATCCTTAAGATTTTCACCCTTAGAAACAGATGAATTCATTGGATTATCAAAACCAATAGTTCTTCCACCAAGCTTAAGCATTGCAGTTTGAAAAGACATTTGGGTACGAGTGCTTGGTTCATAAAAAAGCGTTGCAAGAATTTTACCATCACAAGCATGCCTATAGTCAGCAGGACTTTGCATAATCTTTTTAGCCTTTTTAATAATTTTGTCAATTTGCTGAGGAGTCATAGCCTCAAGGTCAATTAAATTTTTATTTGTCATAGTAGTTTCCTTATCAATTTTTAGATTTCTACTGAATAATCAGTACTATTACATAAATATTGTATCACTATTTTAAAAGAATGTCGAGAGATTTGCAAAATAATATTGTAATTTTTTTAAGTATTAATTCGGAAATTTATAATAAATTTTACAAAAGTACTTGATTTTTAAATTTGCTTGTAGTATAATAAGTATGTTCCGCCGGTGTGATGGAATTGGCAGACGTAGCGGACTCAAAATCCGCCGGTAGCGATACCGTACCGGTTCAAGTCCGGTCACCGGCACCATTAACAGTCAATTTAGTTTATCTAAGTTGGCTGTTTTATTTTTTATATTATAATTGCTATTAGCAGTTATGAGTTCTATCTACTTTTTTCAACAATTCAATCTTGATAATACTTAAATATTAACTTCTATACCAAAAATTATAATTTTGTAATATTATTCGTTGAAAAATTTCATTTTTTTAATTTTATTTACAAAAAGGCTTGCTTTTTTTCTAAATTCGTATTATAATACAGGTACAATGATTTAAAAGAATTTTAATAGAGGATTATTTAATAATTCCGAATAGAATTTTTTTATTATAAAAAATTTGCAGATTTGGAGTGAGTTATATGAGATTACGCAAACAGGAACTTGGGGACAGAAATCTTGTAGGAAGCAGAGTTGAAACTGTAAGAAAGCAAAAAGGGATGAAACAGAAAGAATTACTTGCACAGTTACAGGTAAATGGTGTAGATATGAATGCTTCTGGACTTTCAAAGCTTGAAGGACAAATCAGATTTGTAACTGATGTTGAGCTTGTAGCACTTGCAGATATTCTTGAGGTATCCGTTGACTATCTTCTTGGCAGAACTGTTAGATAATTATTAAAAGCTGTTCAATCTGAACAGCTTTTTGATTTAAGTATATATAATTATTTCTTATCAAAATTCCAATCGCTTAATTTTTCTCCCTTGACAAGAAATGCCTTTTGTGCAATTTTTGCCATTGGAGTATCGCTGTAACTATCCGAATAAAATTCTTCTACTACTGTATTTTTATCAAAAATTTCATAAAATCGTTTAACTTTTTCTTCTCCATGACAGTTTAATCCTGTATATTTACCGCTCTTTTTATTTACTCTTGATGCAATAAGATATTTTATGCCGAGCTTTTTGCATATAGGAGCAAGTAAAAATTCTGGTGATGCCGATATTATGACATCATCAGGTTTTTGTTGTGTAAGATAAAACTTTTTGATTTTATGTTCATTTAATTTCCAGAATTCTTCAACATCTTCCTTTGTGTTGCAGTATTGCAAAAATCTGTACATAACCTCCTTAAATTCTGTTTTTGTTCCATTTTTAAAAATATAAAAATTCATTGCGGAACTTAATAGAGAAGGAAAAAGCGTAACTATTTTTCTATGCTTCTTCATTGAGAAAATATAAAAATCTGCCGTTGAATCACCATCATAAATTGTTTTATCAAAATCATAAGAATTCATATTAGTATCACTTCACTTTCATTTTTACATAATACAGATAATATTATAAACTGTCCTGCTAAATTTTTCAAGTAATTCAAAAATATTAATAAATTTGTGATGAAGATTATTGATAAAATCTGAATAATTGCTCTACTTCCTGTGACTTTATTGATTTTTTTACTGATTTGTTGTATAGTATATACTATATCAAATTAACAAATGAGGGATGTTTTTGTTTGGATATATAAGGGTTGATGAAAATGAGCTTCTTGTAAGAGAGCTTAATGCATATAAAGCCGTATATTGTGGTTTGTGCAAACAGCTTGGCAAGGATTATTCTGTTTTTGCCCGCCTTGCATTAAGCTATGACTGTACCTTTTATGCAATTTTGCTTATGTCACTTGAACGCTCTTGTAACGGATTTACAGATAAAAAATGCACCTGTAATCCGTTAAAAAAATGTAAGTTTGCTATGTGCAATAGTGAATGTTACAACAAGGCATCAGCTCTTACTGTAATTTCTGTTTATTATAAAATAAAGGATAATATCGCTGATAGTAAATTTTTTAAGAAAGCTTTTTATAAAATGATTATGCCGATATTTTCACATTGGCGAAAAAAGGCAGCCCTTAAATATCCTGAACTTGATAAAATAGTAGCCAAAATGCTCGAAATGCAATTTGAGGATGAAAAAAGCAGCTTATCTTCTGTTGATTCCGCTGCACATCCTACAGCATTTATGCTTGGAAGTATCCTTGCCCTTGAAGCAAAAAATGATATTGAAAAGCGTGTTTTATATGAATTTGGATATCATATTGGCAGATGGATATATCTTATTGATGCTGTTGATGATATATCAGAGGACAGAAAAAATCAAAATTTTAATCCCTACATAAAAAATAATATAAGTAATGATAAAATCCAAAGCATTTTAAATCAGTCATTGGCAAGAGCATATGATGCTTATATATTAATGGATATAGTGGATTTTAAAGGAATACTTGATAATGTTATATTAAAGGGCTTACCAAATGAGCAAAATAAGATTATAAGCAAACTAATTAAGGAGGAAACTAATGGATAATCCATATAAGATTTTAGGTGTTTCAGAAAATGCAACTGACGATGAAATTAAGTCAGCTTATAGAAAGCTTGCAAAAAAATATCATCCTGATAATTATGTAAATAATCCTCTTGCTGATATTGCTGAGCAAAAAATGAAAGAGATAAATGAAGCATATGATGCGATAAATAAACTCAGGCAAAAGGGCAGGGGAAGTGGTTCAACTTCAACGAACAGTAATTCACAATCAGGTTATAGCTCATATTCTTCTGGAAATTATTACAGCTCCAATGGTTCAACCTCGCAATTTTATAGTGTGCGTGTATATTTACAGCAAAAAATGGTTAATAATGCTGAACAGATTTTAGATTCAACTCCTGCTAATAACAGAACTGCTGAATGGCACTTTTTAAAGGGTATGTGTGCATATATGCGTGGTTGGAATGAACAGGCTACAAACTATTTTACTACAGCTTGCAATATGGATCCGAGTAATGGTGAATACAAAGCTGCATATCAGAATATTACACGACAGCAGACCTATAATTATGGTAGATATGCAGACCAAACCTACAGCAATAGCAGTCAATGCGATTGTTGTGATATATGTAGTGCATTGATTTGTATGGACTGTTTGTGCAGTTGTTGCAGGTAAATCTATATGAAAAAAGGTATAAATAAGACTACATTCAGATTATCGTTTTGTGCGGTAGTATCTGCACTTGGTACTGCATTGATGATGGTAACATCACTTGTCCCTGTTGGAGCTTATGCACTTCCTTGTTTTGCAGGAATTTTGCTTGTATCAATAGTCATTGAGTATGGAAAAAAGTGGGCTTTTACTTCTTATGCGGTTATTTCAATATTATCTTTGATTTTAGTCGGTGATAAGGAAGCTGTAGTTTATTTTATAATGATTTTTGGCTATTATCCGATAATAAAAAACATTCTGGAGCAAAAAATTAATACTATAATATTGAGATACATTTTAAAACTATTAATATTTAATGTTGCGATTATCATTTCTTTTTTCGTTGTCATTTTCTTATTATCTGTACCTGTTGAAGAATTTTCAATTATGGGTGTTTGTGTTCCTTGGTTATTCCTTGTTTTAGGAAACTTTTTCTTTATTATTTATGATTATGCGGTTTCTACATTAATAGTGCGATATGTACAAAATTTACGCAATAAAATTTTCAAGAAAAATTAAAATATCACTTTACTTTTGATTGTAATTTGTTGTATAATAAAATTACAAATTTGTAGTAATAATGTAATTTTTGAAATTATATTATTACTACATAAAAATATTTTAGAAAGTAAGGTGATTATGTGAAAAAACAAAAGTTGATTGTACGAATTGTTTGTCTTATATTGGCTATTGTTATTATTGGTTCAGTTGTATTTGTTGCGTTAGCTTCATTAACTGCTGGTGCTGTTTCTGTTGGCGATACAGGATATATAAATGCAAGCTATGTAAATTTGCGTAGCGGAGCAGGCACAGGATACAATATTCTGAAATGTATGGATAAAAATACAGCATTTACCCTTGCTGATGGCAATATTTATAATTCAAGCTGGTATAAAATAAAGCTGAATGACGGTACTGTTGGTTATGTTTACAAGGACTATGCGTATATAAACGAAAAAGTAAGCACAACTACTGACACAGGTTATGTAAATGCAGATTATGTAAATTTGCGTAGCGGAGCAGGTACTGGATATTCAATAGTAACTTGTATGAGCAAAAATACTGAGTTTACTTTTTTAAGCACATCTCTTTATAATTCAAACTGGTATAATATTAAGCTTGCAAATGGTAAAACAGGTTATATTTACAGTACATATGCTACTAAAAATTCGTCATCAGGCACAAATAACAGTTCTGGCAATTCTTCTGCTCCTACAGTTACATCAGGCTATGTAAATGCCTCAGATGTTAATTTGCGTAGTGGTGCAGGAACAAGCTATGCTGTTGTAACCTGTATGAGTAAGAATACAGAATTTACATTTATCAGTTTGTCCTTATATAATTCAAACTGGTATAATATAAGACTTTCAAATGGTAAAACAGGATATATTTATAGTACATATGCCACAAAAAGTAGTTCAACTTCGAGCGGTACAAACTCAAATACAAATCCTAATACCAATACATCAAATAATAGTCAGAACAGTTCGTCAAATACAACAACTACTGGACCAATTAAAATTACTGATACAAATGAAACAATTTATAAAGGTAATCAGTATGTTCTTTATGCTGTCGGTGCAACTGATATAAAATGGAGCAGTTCTGATACATCTGTTGCAACCGTAGATAGCAATGGTGTAGTAAAGGGTGTTGGAGTTGGTTCTGCAACGATAACTGCAAAATCAGGTTCTTATTCTGCCCAAAGTACAATAACTGTAAAAAGCGGTTCATATGTATGCATTACTACAACCAATGTTTCAAGTCTTGCGGTTGGTAAGTCGATATTGCTTTATGGCTCAAGTGGTACAAGCTGGAAATCTTCTGATAATTCAATAGCTGAGGTTAAATCAGGCATTGTTGAGGCTAAGAAACCAGGCTATGTTACAATTACAGCATATACTTATGGTGGTGCAGCTACTTGTCTTATTCACATTACAGACAGCGACAATATCAGGTTTACTTATGCTTCTCCAAATTCAGCCGCATTAAATTCAACTGTACAGTTCAAGGCTATTACTGATAACAAAAAAACTGCTGTTCAATTTAAGGTTTCAAACGGCTCATTGACCTATACAGTTGATGCAACAAGCAAAACTGCTGACGGTAACAATATAATCTGGACAGGCTCAAAGCAGCTTACAACCTCTGGAAAATGGACAGTTGTTGCTTATTCAAAAAGCTCAGGCTCAAATGAATACAAAACAACTGAAGATGGTGGCGAGGCTGAAGCATTTGTAACTGCCTCTACAGATAAAACAACCACAGTTTGTGCAGAACGCAGAGCGAGTGATGAGGTAATAAGTATTATTGCTAATTATGAAAGCTTTTTATCTGCATTAACACCTGACTGTATCACAACTGATCCAACTATTGGTTACGGAAAGGTTATAACTGCTGGCGAACAGTTCTATAATAATCTTACAGAGAAAGAGGCTTATGCATATCTTTGTCAGACTGTAAACAGTGGTGGATACACTAAAAAGGCTAATTCCTTCCTTGTTGATAATGGAGTTAAGTTCAACCAGCAACAGTTTGATGCGATTGTATGTTTCTTATACAACTGCGGAGCAAGTGCAATTTACAATGATAGCGATTTAAGGTCTGTACTTCTCAATACAGGCTATGCAGGTAGTACAAGTATTTCAACTGGTTCAGCAGGATATGTAAATGGCGATTATGTTAATCTCAGAAGTGGTGCAGGTACCGGATATACAGTAGTTAAAACTATGTCAGTAAATACTAAGTTTACATTTTTGAGTGCAGAGTTGTACAATTCAAGCTGGTATAAAATTAAATTGACAGACGGTACTACAGGGTATATTTATAGTGCTTATGCTTCAGCAACAGCTACTGGTGGCACAAGAGATTTAAATAATGTAAATAAACAAAACTTTATAAATAAATTTTTAGTTTATCATCATGCCGCAGGCTCTTGTTATTGGGGATTGCTTTACAGAAGAATTGATGAAGCAGAAATTTTCTTTAACGGAGATTATACTCGTGATGGTTCAAGAAATAAATATAATTACAGCTACTATTGTTATACTGGCGGTGTATCAATTTAGCTTTCAGAAGTAAGGGGATTTTATGAAGAAGATTGGTTTTATAGGTGCAGGAAATATGGCTACTGCCATAATCAAAGGTCTTATGGCTCAAAATAACGGTAAAGCTGATTTTATAAATGTATTTGATTTGAGTACAGAAAAATGCAATGTTATGAAAGAGCTTGGAGCAAATGTATTTTCTTCAGGTTCAGAGGTTGCAAAAGAAAGCGATATTATAGTTCTTGCTGTAAAACCTCAGAATTATCCGGAAGTACTTGAGGCATTAAAACCATATGTTGATGAAAGCAAAACCTTTGTTTCTATTGCCGCAGGAATTTCAATTTCATTTGTACAGAATGGTCTTGGCTGTAAATGTCCTGTTATGCGTGTAATGCCAAACACACCACTTCTATTAAAAAAAGGGGCATCTGCTCTTTGTCCGTCTGAAAATCTTAATGAGGAAAATAAGAAGATTATATATGATATGTTTGCCGGAAGTGGTGCTTGTGAGTATATTACAGAAGAGCATATGAATGAAATTATTTCGGTAAATGGAAGTAGTCCTGCTTATATATATCTATTTGCAAAGGCTATGGCTGATTATGCAGAGCAATGCGGAATCAGCTATGATAAGGCTATGAATCTTATTTGTGCAACGCTTGAAGGCTCAGCAGCTATGCTCAGAGAAAGCGGAGATAGTGCAGATGTTCTTATTGAAAAGGTAAGCTCAAAGGGCGGTACAACCATTGCTGCACTTGATAAGCTGAAAGAGCATAATTTTTATCAGGCTGTACAGGATGCAATGTCAGCTTGTACAAAACGAGCTGAGGAGCTTGGCAAATAAATTTTTAGGCTTTTCTCATATAGCATATTTTTAAAATCTTTTTTGGTAAAATAAATTTCATAGGATACTTTTATTGTATTCATATTATAGAAACATTTCTCATATTTTTATACAAAAGGCTTTGTCCCTGATTTAAGTATTATAAAAAGAGAGGAATGTTTTTATGAAAAGTATAGTATTTTCGTTTAAAAGACCTGAGCATCACAGAAAATTCAGAGGAAGAATATCTGTGTCTGACTTGCGTTATTACATAAGAAGGTATGGTCTTACAGCTTTCTTTATTTCGCTCCTGATGTGTGGACTGGGATTTGGTGCTTTGTATGCGAATAATGCTGACTTGGAACTTTTTAATTCACTTGATTTTTTATTTACAACAAATCTTGATGCAAGACTTAGTCAGAATGCAGCAGGTACTTTCTGTGCCTGCTTTGCATCTGATTTTATCTTTTTATTTACTGTATTTCTTTTAGGATTTGCTCCTTGGGGAATACCGTTTATGCTGTTTGCAGTATTTTTTAAGGGATTTGGAACTGGTTTAACAGCAGGATATTTGTTTTCTGCTTATTCATTTAAAGGTGCAGGATTTTATCTTTTGATTTTACTTCCTGGAACTTTTGTTTTTTGTCTTGCCCTTGTAATGCTTTCAGCTATTGCTTTTGATTTTTCAAAACATTCATTTTTGTTTATCATAAGTAAAAATGCTCCTGTAAATTCTTTGAGAGGTCTGGCTTTAGGCTATTGCTCTCGTTCTATGTCATTGCTTTTAATGACCTTTGGTGCCGGAATAATTGATACTATATTATGGACTTTGTTTTCGGGAGCTTTCAGCACTATGATTGGATAATAGTGCAATAAATATTATTGGAGGCTTTTATGGCTGCTGAAAAAAATATTTCTGTTGCTCTTACGAATTTTTTTAATTCTCTTTTTTCTAATTTTTCAAAACTATTGTTTACCAATATTTTATTCGCAGTTCCTTTTGCTGTCTGCGTAGGTGTTTTTTATCTTATTAACCACCTTTCCGGACTAAATACAATGTTTATTCAATTTCTTGCCGTTATACCTTTGTTTCCTTTTTATGCAGGAATTACGCAAGTAACATCGCATATGGTAAGAGGTGAAAATAATGTAGATGTATGGAATAATTTTATTGGCGGTATTAAGGAGAATTTTCTGAGATTTCTTGTTCATGGAATTGTATTATATATAGCTTTTGTTTTCAGCTATTTTTCAATTTCTATTTATTCACGCCTTGGTGGTTCATTTTATGTTCTTATGGTTATTAGTATAATAATTGCACTTTTATTTCTTTTTGCATTTTTTTACCTGCCAGCTATGACAGTGACTTTTGATTTATCAATGAAGCATATTTATAAAAATAGTCTGCTTATGACCTTTGGTGAGCTGAAACATAATATTATAGCGACCTTTGGATTGATTGTGCTGGCTCTTTTATGTGCAACCGTACTATTTTGTTGTACAACCTCTATGGCAATAATCATTGCTACAATAATATTCCTTGCATTTTTTGTGCCTTCAATAGGTTCTTTTATAATTAATTCAGCTGTTTATTCTGAAATGTACACAATGATAATAAACGGCAAAAAGAAAACCGAAGAAATTGACCGTAAAATTGAAAATAGAAAACAAGGTAAATTTTACGATATTGAGCCACAAAAACCATTTATTCCTGATGAATTCAGCGAAATTGATGTTGATGAAACAAAAGACGGAGATGAATATATTTTCTATAACGGAAAAATGGTTAAACGCAGTATTTTGTTACAGGAAAAGAAAAATAAGGAGAATCAATAATTATGAGTGGGAAACATTCAAATGCTAAGTCTAATAATCCTGTTTTAATTATAGTGGGAATTATAGTAGCAATAGCTATAGTTGTTTTGGTTATTCTTTTTGTTAAAAACAATAGTAAAAATGAAAATAAAAGCAATAGTATTTCTACAACTTCAGCCGAATCAACAGGAATTGTATTATCTGACATTGACAATGATATTCCAGTGCAGTCAGGAGAAAAAAGCGATAATACAATTAATGGTGAAAATAAGAATATTTCAGCTAATGAAAATGCTGATACAAATTCTGAGGTTGCAGAAATTACAGCGGATGCTATATTAGCACCAACAGATTCTCAATCAGAAACTATTGTGATTGATACTTCAAATACTTTTGATGTAAGCTTTAAGCCGATTTCTGCAACTGATTCTGAAACAGGTGAGGAATGTACATTGCAGGAAGTGTTTGGAAGCTCTTATCAGGGTGGAACATTTGATTTTAATTCAGACGGTACATTCAATGAAAATATCAGTCTTTCATCAGCTAATACAGGCACATATAAGCTTACAGATGATAAGCTTTTAATAACATACATTAATGATAATAACCTTGAAACAGTAATTAATGATTGGTCAGGCAATGTTCCTTCCGAATTTACCTTGAATATCGGTGGATATGAAGTGTTGTTCAGGAGTTAATGGTGAATTATGAGTAAAGGAAAGAAAAATAAACGAAAAAATGCGAATATCACAAAATCTTCTGCCGTAAAAAAATATCCACTAAAAACGATAGTTATAGCAATTATTATTATACTGATTATTGCAGGAGGAGTTATAACAGCAGTTATATATAATAGCAAGTCAAATTCAAGTAAAACTATGCTTACAGATTATGGCTGGAAATCCGTTTCTGCACACAATGCAAGCAATGATGAGGTTGCACTTAGCGAAATATATAACACAGTATATTCCACATATAAGGGTACACTAAACTTTAATGCTGATGGAACTTTTTCGTTCTGGCTTACACCAGGAAGCTCTGATGATGGTACACATAGCGGAAAATATGTTTATAATGGTGGAGATAGTATTTCAATGGTTTTTGATAACGGAACAGAAACTGTTTTTAATGTGATAAAATCTGAAAATGGTTCAATCAGCGGAATAAAATGTCTGTATGATGATTATACGGTATATTTTGAGCCTGATATTTGATAGGCAAATAAATATAATATTAATTTAAATAAAAAGGGCAATAGCTCCATTTTATGGTTTTAGCGAACCAGCTTTTATAAATTGGTTAATTCGTATGAAAAAGCTACTAAATCAAGTAAGTAGTCAAAAAACAATCGGTACACATATTATTGCTATGCATACCGATTGTATTATTTTATTACGATGTTTTTTTAACATCTAATATACCAGTTGTTTTATCAAATGTAAATTTACTTGAAAATTGATTTCTGTGGTTTTTTATTGTGATTACTTGACATTTTCGCCTTGTCAAAGTATAATTTATTATGTAGTATTTTAAATTTTAATTTAAATCAAAGGAGAAATTGCAATGGCAGATTATAAAATAACCTTGCTTAAGGGTGACGGTATCGGTCCTGAAATCGTAAATCAGGCGGTAAAGGTACTCGATAAAGCAAGTGAAAAATTCAATTTTTCAGTAGAGTATGTTGAGGCACTTCTTGGCGGTTGTGCTATTGATGCAACAGGTGTTCCACTTCCAGATGAAACTGTTGAAAAATGTAAGGCATCAGATAGTGTATTGCTTGGTGCAGTTGGTGGTCCTAAGTGGGATAATCAGCCTGGTAACAATCGTCCGGAGGCTGGCTTGCTTGGTATCAGAGGTGCTTTAGGTCTTTTTGCAAATCTCCGTCCTTCTGTAATATTCGGACCTCTTAAAAGTGCATCCCCAATTAAGGATGAAATTATTGGTGGTAACCTTGATATTATGATTGTTCGTGAGCTTACAGGTGGTATTTACTTTGGCAAAAAGGGCAGAACAGAGGTAAACGGAAGCCCTGCCGCATGGGATACTGAAATGTATTCTGTTCCAGAGGTTGAGAGAATTGCAAGAGTTGCTTTTGACCTTGCAATGAAAAGAAATAAAAAGCTTACAAGCGTTGATAAGGCAAATGTTCTTGAATCATCAAGACTTTGGAGAGAAACTGTAAATCGTATTTCAAAGGAATATCCTGAGGTTGAATTAAATCATCTCTATGTTGATAATGCGGCTATGCAGCTTGTAAGAAATCCACGCCAGTTTGATGTAATTGTTACTTCAAATATCTTTGGTGATATTCTTTCAGATGAAGCTTCAATGATTGCAGGTTCAATCGGTATGCTTGCATCAGCAAGCCTTTCTGACGGAAAGCTGGGACTTTATGAGCCTATTCATGGTTCTGCACCTGATATTGCAGGTCAGGGCATTGCAAATCCACTTGCTACTATTCTTTCAGTTGCAATGATGTTGCGTTATTCACTTAATCAGCCTGATGCCGCTGATGCTATTGAAACAGCCGTTGCAAAGGTACTTGAAACACACCGTACTCCAGATATATATGAAGAAGGCTTTACAAAGGTAAGCACAGATGAAATGGGCGACCTTGTTTGTCAGGCTCTTTGATTGAGGTGTCTATGCAGTTATATGATATGCATACCCATATTCTTCCTGAATTTGATGATGGTGCAAAGACAGTTGAAGAATCTTTGACTTTACTTGAAAGTTTAAAGAAACAGGGTATAACAAATGTTTGTTTAACACCACATTTTTATACAAATGAAATTAGTCTTGAAGATTTTTTGGAGGCAAGAAAGGTTGCTTTTGAAAAATTTAAGCCGTCAATTCCGGAAGATATGAGTATTGTTCTCGGAACAGAGGTTTACATTACAAGATTTTTGTTTAGTAATAAGGATTTGTCACAGATTACATATGGTAAATCAAAATATATCCTTACTGAATTTGGTTATACTTCAAAATTCAGCGAAAAAACAATGAACTATCTTTATCAGTTAAGGGATAATTATGGTTTATTGCCAATAATGCCACATGTTGAGCGTTATCCTACACTTATGGAAAATCCTAAATTAATTGAAGAATTGCAGGATATGGGAGTAATAATTCAGACAAATATTCAGAATTATTCAAAGAAAGCTCCGCTTTTCAGAAAGCGTAAATTGCTTAAATACATAAATGAAGGTCTTATAGATATTCTTGGTTCAGATACTCACGCTATGGACCATAACAGCCCTGAGGTATTCAGCGAAGCTATGGAATGTATAGTCCAGAAATGCGGACAGGATACACTTGATGAAATGATGGAAACATCTGAAATTATTTTTAAGCGTTCATTATAATAAATTTAAAAAGCTGTCCAATGCGACAGCTTTTTTAGCATAATTTATATTTTGGAGATGATAAAGTATGGAGCAACTTGCGAATAAAATAATAGAAACCAACAGAATTTTACTCAGACCATTTATTACGGAAGATTCTGAGCCTATGTATCGAAACTGGGCGAGCGATTCCAAGGTAACGGAGTATCTTACATGGACAGCACATCAGAATATTGATGAAACCAGATATGTTGTTAATATGTGGGTTGAAGAAAGCTGTAATATTGATAATTATCATTGGGCGATTGTGTTAAAGGATATTAATGAGCCAATCGGTAGTATAGGTATTATTGAATTTGATAAAAGTGATAATTCGGCAGTTATTGGCTATTGTATGGGCAGTAAATGGTGGGGACAGGGCATTATGCCTGAGGCTCTTAATTCTGTTATTGAATATCTATTTAAAGAAACTGATATAGAAAAGATAAAATCTTATCATAGTTTTGAAAATCTGAAATCCGGACGAGTAATGCAGAAGGTCGGAATGAAATATACAGGTGAAGGCAAGGCTGTTGACAACAAAGGTCAGGAAGTTGTTACTATTTGTTATGAGATAAATAAAAATGATACACAAATTCTTATTAAGATAGCAGAGAAAAGACATATATCTGGACTATGCAAATTGTTACATCAGGTGTGTAATGTTCATCATAATGGCAGACCTGACCTTTTCAAGCTTGGTGGTATAAAATATAGTGAAGCACAGCTTGAAGATATGGTTAAAAGTAAAGATAATCCTATATTTGTTGCGGTTGATAAAAACGAAAATGTGTTAGGTTATGCATTTTGTATAACTAAGCAATTTTTAAATGACGGGGCATTAACGGATATAAAGACCTTGTATATTGATGATATTTGTATAGATGAAAAATACAGAGGAAAAAGCATTGGAAGCAGAATATTCAGATTTGTAAAAGATTATGCAAAAGAACATAACTATTATAATCTGACATTAAATGTATGGTCTTGTAATCCGGGAGCCGAGGAGTTTTATAAAAAATGCGGACTTATGGTGCAAAAGACTGGTATGGAATGCATTTTGTAATTTTAATAAATAGTTGAATATAAAATAAAAACCTGTCCATAATCTTTTGCGAAAGGACAGGTTTTTATTATGAAATTACTTATTAAATCAGCTTGCATTGCATTTGTACTTACTGTAATTTATTCATTGATTCCGTTTCAGGCAGAATGTAAGGAAATATCCAAAGAGGTATTCCGATTACACATTATGGCAAATTCAGACAACGAATATGACCAAAATCTTAAGATAAAGGTCAGGGACAGGGTTCTTATATATACTCAAAATCTTTTTGAAAATGCCAGTTCAAAGGAAGAGGCTGAAAAGCTGATTTCAGACAATTTGCAAAATATAGCAAATGCAGCATATCAGGAAGTAATTGAGAATGGTTATAATTATACTGTAAAAGCACAAATTACGAATATGTACTTTACTACTCGTGAATATGAACGCTATACATTGCCGTCAGGAATGTATGATGCACTCAGAATTACAATAGGAGAGGGAAAAGGGCATAATTGGTGGTGTGTAATGTATCCGTCAATCTGTATATCATCTGCTGAAACTCAGGATTTGCGAGCAAAAGAGGTTTTTAACGGAGAGCAGTATAATATTGTTCATAATGAACAGTATCAATACAAATTCAAAGTAGTTGAAGTGTTTGAAAAAATTTGTAATGTATTTAATGAAGATAAATCAAAAACCGACAGCAATTAAGGTACTGTCGGTTTAAAATTATATTTTTCCCATCGCTCTCAGGATAGTTTCAAATATTAAAACAGCAAATACAATTATTGTAATCGGTGCTGTAAAATAAATTCCTGCTGTTTTTAAGCCTGATACTCCAAAATAGCTGGTTTTTAGATTTGCAAATCCATTGTTTTTTATTATTTCAATTATAAGTAAAACTAATCCTGCTATTATTGAGCATAGTACAAGTCCTGCTACAAATAATATTATCATTGTTGCTCCAATATGTTCGTTTAATAACTTAGTTGCAAACTCCATATCATTCTGAACATCTTCAACGCTTAGACCAATACTTAATAAGGAAAGTACCATAATAGTTGAAAAAGAATTTATTGTAAAATGCAATATCATTGATGGTATGATTGAGCGTGTTTTAGCAAACATAAAGCAGGAAAACATACCCATAACAGCGGCGAATAAAATCTGTGGATGATTTGCGTGCCAAAGACCAAACAGACAGCCTGATACTATTATTGCAAACCATTGTCCGAGTGGCTCGTTGTGTCTGTATATTGTACCTCTGAAAATAAGCTCCTCCATTATAGGGGCAAAAATTACAGGAGCAATGATTGTTACTAAAATACCAAAGCCTGAATCTCCAAAATAATTAACCGCTGAATCAAAGGAAACTCCAAAAGCTGTTTCAAGCATTGTAAAGAACATATTTGAAAAAATTGCGGCAAGATAGGTCATTCCCATTGTGATTATAAACCATTTTGCACACCAGCCAAAGGATTTTTCAGGTTTGACAAAGCAATTTTTTATTGTAATTCCCGTTTTTTTACCTCTCATATGGTAAAACACAAGTAATATCAAGGGCATAGAAATTACATATATTCCTATATAAATTATCAGCTCTTGGAATCCAAAATCTGCAAGTAATGAATCAATAGAAACATTTTTAAGAAGCTTTTTTCCGCCAAATACTATAACGGCATATGCAATCAAGTATAGCAAAATTGGAAAAGATGAGTGATTAGAGATTTTTCTTATCTCTTTATTAATTGTTTTTTTATCCATTTATTATTCCTCTTTGATATGTATTAAGATTTTTGTTATACTAATAATACAACATTTATAGCATTAATGTCAACCAGAATTAATATTATTTATCACCTGATTATATAAATGGTTTTGAAACAAGAGAAATTACTGTTAGAATTAACATAGCAGTATATGTAATAAATGTTATAGGTGAAGTAAAGAATATCAGAGCTTTTTTGAGCGGTGACATATTATTTTCTGACGATTTTTTGATAATTCTGATTTTGTTACGATTTTTGATTAATTCCCTTATAAAAAGTATCACACCGAAAATGTAAAGCAGTATTACTGATAATATTGCAATTACATACACTATTGAAGCAAGTGTATGCTTTGTAAACATAGCGTGAATGACAAACTCTACATCTTTACTTTGAAGAATAGAGTTGAGAATCTTCCTTGAGCTTGAAAGTGAAAATGATAAAAGATTATTTATAAAATGACATAACATAGGAATAATTATTGACTGTGTTTTATGAAAAATGTAACACAAAAAAATTCCTGTAAACATTGCCATTACTGTTTGAGTATAATTATTATGCCATAGTCCAAATGCAATTCCAGTTGTTATAATTGCAAAAAATGTTCCGATTTTCTGAATGTTTCTGAAAATCAATCCTCTGAATAATAATTC
Organism: Ruminococcus sp.; assembly: GCA_024403825.1. Taxonomy (GTDB): domain Bacteria; phylum Bacillota; class Clostridia; order Oscillospirales; family Acutalibacteraceae; genus Ruminococcoides. The sequence continues at coordinate 31,262 of JAKSRB010000006.1, forward strand.
TTCAAAAAATGGTGCAAATAATACAATGACGATAAAGTTTATTAATAATGAAAATAAGTCTGAAGCTGAAGAGATTGGTAAATTATTAGCGGATATTGAAAATACATTTTTTATAAGCTCTGTTATAATAACAGATATTCTTCCTAAGAGATTGGAAACTCCTATACTAATTACAATCCATTTAAAACACCATAACTTGGATTTTTCTGGCTTTTTAAAACAATCCTTTAAAATTATATTTTGCTTTTTGCCATATGTTTTATAATGTATTAGGTACAGTATCGGCATAAGTATTGGATAAATTGCAAAATCTACAATTAAAGTAATTATACTTTGATTATCAATCATCATTAAACCATTATTTATATTTTTTATTGATGTTTTTAATATAAAAGAGCCTATTAATGTATATATTATAAATATTAATAGCGGTAATGATGATGCATTTGATATTTTTCGTATTTCTTTTTTGTTCATAAATTATCACCAAAATAATTTTATCATGCCATATTAAGGAAGTCAATGAACATTGGTGTATAGTTATATTATTTTGTCGATTTTTAATAACCTTATGAATATGTAAGCAATGTACGGATTATTTGTTGTATAATCAGGTATAAACTAATAATCCGTACAATTTCAAAAATTAATATGAAATTAATTTTTTATTTTACAAATTATACTTCATTTTTATCTTTTATTCATTATCGCAATTATCATATTTTTCTTCGGCGTCTTGGCAATCAAATGCAGTTACATATGAGGAATGTTTGATTCTTCCTTGAATTGTCAGAGTTGATGTTCCGGGATTTGTTACCCAAGCACCCGAAGCTTTATCCTGAATATAAGTTGCCTTTGGAACATTCAATTTATCAGTTTTAGTAGTAAATAGACCATTAACATAAGTGTAGTCAGAATTATTTATAAGCTCACTACCGTTGAAGAATACCTTCAAATCATCAAGCTCAGGGTTGAAGGTATCAGATATTGCTATATTTGCATCTTTACCTGCTACGGTATTTCCTGAGTTCTGAATAAGGAAGGTGTAGGTTAATGTGCCTGTTTCTGTTACTGGAACAGGTGAAATGGTTTTATAGATTGTTAATCTTGGTTCCGATTCAACACATATAGTTTCTTTTGCTGTTATTGTTTTACTTTGTTTGCCAGGTATTGTTAATGTTGCTGTATTAACAATTTTACTGTTTTGAGCTTGCGGTGCGAATTTGTTTGAAACTGCTTCGTAAATAAGTGTTACATAACTATTGGCAGGAATCTTTATTCCTGTAATTTCCAATGGTTGGGTTTTTGTTACTGTTGGTGTTGCCTGCAATTCACCATTTACATAATATCTCAGCGTTTTTTTTGTATAAGTCAATGGATACAGTGTTTTAAAAGCATACTTGTATTCACCAAGGTTGTCCTGTAATGTTAAGCCCCATAAAGCAGTATCCTCATTATTTACAAGTGTAATTATATAAACGGTACTGTTTCCGACTGCATAATGCTTATTTACCGCAGTTTTAGTAATTGTTAATGAATCTAATACCCGTCCAAATGCAAGATTTGAGTTAGTTATTTGATTATTGTAGCTCAGTTGAGCCTGATTTTTAATTATTGCCATATTTATTCCTTTCTGTTTTAACTTTATTAATTGATAGCAATTCCGTGATTCTCTGAGGCTTGTCGCCTCAATACATATTATGATAGGTAATGAAATTTGTGATTTTATATTCTGCTGTTCGATATTTTGGGATATTAATATGCGTTTTTGTCGAAATAAAAAAATATTTGTTTAATTCCTTTATGTAATTTAGAATTACAGTAAATCTTGTACAATATTATGATGAATGATACAAGATAGTGGTGGTGTGTTTTATGAAAAAAGCTTTGTTGATTTCAAAATCTGAGAAGAGTGCAGCCTCACTTTCTGAATTGCTCAGAAGTGAAATGTATGTTCAGATTTCTGTTGCACATACCGCTGATACTGCATATGAGCTTGTGAATGATGAGGAATTTGACTTGATTTGCATTAATGCCCCTCTTGAAAATGAGAGCGGTATAGAGCTTTCAAGTGCTTTTGCTGAAAAAACAAGGGCGTGTGTGGTTATCATTGTTCCTCTGCGTAATGCCGATGAGGTTAATGACATTCTTATGGAACAGGGTGTTCTGGTAATTGCCAAACCTATTAATAAACATTTGTTTCATCATTTTTTGCAATTTACTGAGTGCTTTAAAACAAGAATGTTGAAGGTAACTGAGGAAAACGAAAAACTCAGGCATATGGTTGATGATATTAAGATTATTGACAGAGCAAAATTTTTGCTTATTACCTGCCTGAATATGTCAGAGTCGCAAGCTCATCGCTATCTTGAAAAGCAGGCTATGGATTTGCGTATAAGCAAATTGCAGGTTGCTAAACAGGTTATTCAGACCTACGAAAACTGATTAACAAATTTCTGAAAGGAATGTGTTTTTATGAGCCGTACGGCGTACTTAATTCTTGAAAACGGTACTGTATTTGAAGGTAAGGCTTTTGGTGCTGAAAAAGAAACTACAGGAGAACTGGTTTTTACAACTGCTATGACTGGTTATCTTGAAACACTCACCGACCCAAGCTATTTTGGTCAGGTGGTTATTCAAACATTCCCTTTAATCGGTAACTATGGTGTTATTCCATCCGATTTTGAAAGTGTTTCTCCTTCGCTCAAAGGCTATATTGTAAGAGAATGGTGCCAAGTTCCCTCTAATTTCCGTTGTGAGGGCGATCTTGACACCTTTTTAAAAGAGTCAGGCATACCTGGTATTTATGGTATTGACACTCGTGCACTTACAAGAATTGTTCGTGAATATGGTGTTCTTAACTGTAGAATTGCTTATTCACCTGATGTTAATGAAGGTGACCTTGATGAAATTAAAAAATATGTTATTAAAGAAGCTGTTGAAAGCACAACATTAAAGGAAAGTCAGGTGTTTAATGCTGAAAATCCAGAGTTTAATGTAGTTCTTATGGATTTTGGTGCAAAGCACAACATTGGCAGAGAGCTTGTAAAGCGTGGCTGTAATGTTACAGTTGTTCCAGCTGATACCACCGCTGAACAGATTAAAAATATGAATCCTGACGGAATTATGCTTTCAAACGGTCCTGGAGATCCAAGCGACAATACTCAGATTATTGCTGAGCTTAAAAAGCTTTGCGAGTATAAAATTCCTACATTTGGCATTTGTCTTGGACATCAGCTGCTTGCACTTTCACAGGGTGCAAAAACTGAAAAGCTTAAGTATGGTCACAGAGGTGCAAATCAGCCTGCAAAAGAGCTTGAAACAGGCAGAGTTTATATTACCTCTCAGAACCATGGTTATGCGGTAGTATCAGACAGTATGCCTGCAAATGGTAAGGTAAGCTTTGTAAATGGTAATGATAATACCTGCGAGGGTGTAACATATACAGATATGCCTGCATTTTCTGTTCAGTTCCATCCAGAGGCTTGTGGTGGTCCAAAGGATACAGCATTCCTGTTTGACCGCTTTGTAAAGCTTATGAAAGACAACAAGTAACTATAACATAACTTAACTATAGATAATTTAATTTTGAATAAGGAATGATTTTATGCCACTCAAAAAGAATATAAAAAGAGTTATGGTAATCGGTTCAGGTCCGATTGTTATCGGTCAGGCTGCCGAATTTGACTATGCAGGCACACAGGCTTGCAGAGCCTTAAAGGAAGAGGGACTTGAGGTTATTCTTGTCAATTCAAATCCTGCCACAATTATGACAGATAATGCAATGGCAGATAAGATTTATATTGAACCTCTTACTCTTGAAACCGTTAAAAGAATTATCAAAAAGGAACGCCCTGACAGCCTGCTTTCAACACTTGGAGGACAGACAGGACTTACACTTTCAATGCAGCTTGCAAAGGAAGGCTTCCTTGATAAATACAATGTACAGCTTCTCGGTGCAAACCCTGAAACTATTGACAAGGCTGAGGACAGACAGCTTTTTAAGGATACAATGCTTGAAATCGGTCAGCCTGTTATACCTTCACTTGTTGTAAATGATGTAGAAACTGCTGTAAAATTTGCTGATGAAATCGGTTATCCTGTTATCATCCGACCTGCATTTACACTTGGCGGTACAGGCGGTGGTATTGTAAATAATGAGATTGAGCTTAGAGAAATTACCTCAAACGGTCTTGAGCTTTCTCCAATTACTCAGGTACTTGTTGAAAAATGTATTTCTGGTTGGAAAGAGGTTGAATATGAGGTAATGCGTGACAGCGAGGGCAATGTTATTACAGTTTGCTCTATGGAAAACTTTGACCCTGTTGGTGTTCATACAGGTGATTCAATCGTAATTGCTCCTACTGTTACTCTTGCTGATAAGGAATATCAGATGCTCAGAAGTGCGGCTCTTGATATTATATCTGCTCTCAAGGTTGAGGGTGGCTGTAACTGTCAGTTTGCACTTAATCCTGAAACCTTTGAATATGCAGTTATTGAGGTTAATCCTCGTGTATCTCGTTCATCTGCACTTGCTTCAAAGGCTACCGGTTATCCTATTGCTAAGGTTGCCGCTAAAATTGCAATAGGTTATACTCTTAATGAAATTAAAAATGCCGTTACAGGTACTACATATGCATGCTTTGAACCTGCCTTAGACTATGTTGTAGTTAAATTTCCAAAATGGCCTTTTGATAAATTTGTATATGCTAAGCGTGACCTCGGTACTCAGATGAAGGCTACCGGTGAGGTTATGGCTATTGCTCCTACCTTTGAGCAGGCTATTATGAAAGCTGTTCGTGGTGCAGAAATTTCTCATAATACTCTTGATGATAAGGAATTTAAGTCAATGTCAAATGCTTCTGTTTGTGACAGATTAAGCGTTTGTGATGACAGAAGAATTTTCTGTGTTTATGAGGCTCTTAAAAGAGGTATTTCTGTTGACCGTATTCATGAAATTACATTGATTGATGAATGGTTCCTTGAAAAACTGCTCAATCTTATTAAGATTGAAAATGAACTTGCTGAAGGTCAGCTTACAGAAGAGCTTTATGTTCGTGCTAAGAATATGGGCTATCTTGATAAGACCATTGAAGAGATTACAGGTCAGAAGGTTGAAAATCCACTTGTTCCTGTTTATAAAATGGTTGATACCTGTGCCGCTGAGTTTGATGCTCAGACACCTTATTTTTACTCAACCTTTGACAAGGAAAATGAGGCTGAGTTATTTATAAATTCACATAAAACAGATAAAAAGACAGTAATCGTATTTGGCTCAGGTCCTATAAGAATTGGTCAGGGTATCGAATTTGACTATGCATCAGTACATTGCGTATGGGCTTTGAAAAAGGCTGGATATGATGTTGTTATTGTAAATAACAACCCTGAAACTGTTTCTACTGACTTTGATACAGCCGACAGACTTTATTTTGAACCACTCACAACAGAAGATGTTATGGGCATTATCAAAACTGAAAAGCCGTTTGGTGTAGTTGTGGCATTTGGTGGTCAGACTGCTATTAAGCTTACAAAGTTTATGAGCGATAATGGCGTTAATATTCTTGGTACCTCATACGATGCTATTGATATGGCTGAAGACAGAGAGCGTTTTGATGAATTGCTTGAAAAATATCAGATTAAGCGTCCTCGTGGTGTTACAGTAATGACAACTGAAGAGGCACTTGATGTTGCAGATAAGATTGGTTATCCTGTACTTCTCAGACCTTCATATGTTCTTGGCGGTCAGAATATGATTATTGCTTTCAACGAGGCTGATGTTAAGGAATATATGGCAATTATTCTTGCTCAGAATATTGAAAATCCAATTCTTATTGATAAATATTTACAGGGTACAGAAATTGAGGTTGACGCAATTTGTGATGGCGAGGATATTCTTATCCCTGGTATTATGGAGCATATTGAGCGTGCAGGTGTACACTCAGGTGACTCAATCGCTGTTTATCCTGCGTGGAATCTCTCTGACGAAATGACTCAGACAATTATTGAAAGCTCCAAAAATCTTGCTATTGAGCTTCACACAAAGGGTCTTGTAAATATTCAGTATCTTATTTACAAGGACGAGCTTTATGTTATCGAAGTAAATCCTCGTTCTTCAAGAACTATTCCATATATCAGTAAGGTTACAGGTGTTCCTATGGTTGACCTTGCTACAAGAGCAATGCTCGGTGAAAAGCTTAAGGATATGGGATATGGCACAGGTCTTTACAGAAAAAGTCCTTATATTGCTGTTAAAGTTCCTGTATTCAGCTTTGAGAAGCTTATCAATGTTGATAACCACCTCGGACCTGAAATGAAATCAACAGGTGAGGTTCTCGGTATTGCAGGTACTCTTGAAGAGGCACTTTATAAGGGTCTTATCGGTGCAGGCTATAAGATGAAAAAGCAGGGCGGTGTATTTATTACTGTCCGTAATTCTGATAAGGCTGAAATCGGTGAAATTGCCAAGAAATATTTTGACCTCGGATTTACTCTCTATGCTACTGAGGGTACAGCAGCTGTCCTTGAAAAGTATGGTATTGATGCGGTAGCTGTTAAGAAAATACATGAGAGCAAGACAGATAATACATTAACTCTTATTGAGTCTGGTAAAATTCAGTATGTAATTTCAACCTCTGCAAAGGGCAGAATCCCATCAAGAGATTCTGTAAAAATCCGCCGTAAGACAGTTGAAAGGAATATTCCTTGTCTTACATCACTTGATACAGCCAATGCTCTTGCTGATTGCTTAAAGAGTCATTATACTCAGCATAGTACAGAGCTGATTGATATAAACAATATGAGGGAGGAAAAGCTGATGCTTAACTTTACAAAGATGCAGGGTATAGGCAATGACTATATTTATTGCAGTACATTTGATCAGGAAATCAATAATCCTGAGGCACTTGCAGTAAGACTTTCTGACAGACATTTTGGAATCGGTGGTGACGGTATAATTCTTGTATGTCCGTCTGAGGTAGCAGATGCTAAAATGAAGATGTACAATCTTGATGGTTCAGAGGGTAAAATGTGTGGTAATGGTATTCGTTGCGTTGGTAAATTCCTCTATGACCATGGTATGATTGATGTAAATGAAAAAGATGAAATTACTATAGAAACTCTCAGTGGAATCAAGAGCCTGAAGGCTTACACAACAAATGGTGAGGTAACTCGTTTAAGAGTTGATATGGGTAAGGCTATTCTCAATCCTGCTGAAATTCCTGTTGATATTAAGGGCAAGGATAAGGTAGTTAATGAGCCTGTTAAGATTGACGGAAAAGACTTTAATATTTCCTGTGTATCAATGGGTAATCCGCATTGCGTAGTATTTATGGATGATATTGATAGCCTTGAAATCGAGAAAATCGGTCCAAAGTTTGAATTTGCCCCACTTTTCCCAGATAGAGTAAATACTGAATTTGTAACAGTTCTTGATGAACATACAATTAAAATGAGAGTTTGGGAACGAGGCTCAGGCGAAACATGGGCTTGTGGTACAGGTGCTTGTGCAGTTGCAGTTGCGGCTTGTGAAAATGGTTTCTGTAAGAAGGGCGAAGATATTAAGATTAAGCTTAAAGGCGGAGATCTTATCATCAATTACACAGATGAAACCGTTTATATGACAGGTAATGCTGAAAAAGTATTTGAAGGACAAGTTGAGGTGTAAGCTGTGGAAATGACCGAACAGAATAAAACCAAAAAGTATATTTTTGTAACAGGCGGTGTTGTTTCAGGTCTTGGTAAGGGAATTACAGCAGCATCACTTGGCAGACTTCTTAAAGCAAGAGGTTTAAAGATTGTTGCTCAGAAGCTTGACCCATATATAAATGTTGACCCAGGTACAATGAGTCCTTATCAGCATGGCGAGGTTTATGTAACTGAGGACGGTGCTGAAACAGACCTTGATTTAGGACATTATGAGCGTTTTATTGATGAAGATTTGAACAAATATTCTAACCTCACAACAGGTAAGGTATATTCAAATGTTCTTGAAAAGGAACGCCATGGTGATTATCTTGGAAAGACAGTTCAGGTTATTCCACACATTACAAATGAGATTAAATCATTTATATATAATGTTGGTGAAAAGACAAATGCTGATGTTGTAATTACAGAAATCGGTGGAACAGTTGGCGATATTGAAAGCCAGCCGTTCCTCGAGGCAATTCGTCAGGTTTCACTTGAGGTTGGCAGACAGAACAGCATATTTATTCATGTTACACTTGTACCATATATTAAGGGCAGTGAAGAGCATAAATCAAAGCCAACTCAGCATTCAGTTAAGGAATTGCGTTCACTCGGCATTAATCCTGATATTATTGTACTTCGTTGTGATGAACCACTTGAAGAAAGTATTTTTAGAAAAATTGCTCTTTTCTGTAATGTAAAGCCTGATTGTGTAATTGAAAATATTACACTTCCAACTCTTTATCAGGCACCACTTATGCTTGAAAAAAGTAATTTTTCAAATGTTGTTTGTCGTGAGCTTAACATTGCTCAGCATAAAACCCCTGACCTTGCCGAATGGGAAGAGATGCTTGAAAGAATTAATAATCGTACAAAGAAATGTACCATTGCTCTTTGTGGTAAATATGTTGCACTTCACGATGCTTATCTTTCAGTTGCAGAGGCTCTCCGTCACGCAGGATATGAAAACTCTGCTGATGTAGAAATCAAGTGGGTTGATTGTGAGCTTATTACAAAATATAAAGCAGATGAGCTTCTTGGCGATGTTGATGGTATTCTTGTACCTGGTGGCTTTGGCAACAGAGGTGTTGAAGGCAAAATTATGGCTGCTAAATATGCTCGTGAACACGATATTCCATATCTTGGAATTTGTCTTGGCATGCAGACAGCTGTAATGGAATTTGCTCGCAATGTTGTAGGATACAGCGATGCAAACAGCGGTGAGTTTTCACCTGAGGGCAAGCATAATGTTATTGATCTTATGCCTGAACAGCTTGGTATTGAAGATATGGGTGGCACAATGCGACTTGGTGCTTATCCTTGCACAATCAAGAAAGGCTCTGTAATGGAAAAGGCTTATGGCAAGCTTGAGGTTTCTGAGCGTCATCGTCATCGTTATGAATTTAATAATGACTATCGTGAGGATATTGAGAATGCAGGTATGAAAATTACAGGTACTTCTCCAAATGGTCTGCTTGTTGAGGCTGTTGAAATTCCTGATAAGAGATTTTTTGTTGGTGTTCAGTATCATCCTGAGTTTAAATCACGCCCTAACAGAGCACATCCGCTTTTCAGAGAGTTCATCAAGGCTTCACTTGATAAGTGATAATAATTGATATTTACTGAATGGAACAGCGTAGGGACTGTTCCATTCAGATATTTATAAATACAGTTGTAGTATTACAGCTATAAAATATAAAATCCCTTTAGAAAGGTTTGATTTTCAGATGAAAATTAATAAGAATTTTGATAATTTAGTACCTAATTATCTTTTTGCCGATATTGCCAAAAAGACAAATGCTTATATTGCGGCAAACCCTGATAAAAAGGTAATCAAGCTTGGTATTGGTGATGTTACACTTCCACTTGCACCTGTAGTTGTTGAGGCAATGAAAAAGGGTGCTGAAGATTTAGGAAAAAAGGAGAGCTTTAAGGGCTATCCTGATTATGAGGGCTATGAGTTTTTAAGAAAAGCTATTTCAGATTATTATAAGGGATTTGGTGTAACAGTTGGTGCTGATGAAATTTTTGTTTCTGACGGTGCAAAGTCTGATTGCGGAAATATCGGTGATATTTTTGATAAGGACAATGTAGTTCTTGTTACAGACCCTGTTTATCCTGTATATGTTGATTCAAATATTATGGCAGGCAGAAAAATTATTTATGCAGCTTCAAATGAATCTAATGGTTTTGCGGCAATGCCTGACAGCAATGTAAAGGCTGATATTATTTATCTTTGCTCACCAAATAACCCTACAGGTTCAGCATATAATGCAGAACAGCTTAAAGCATGGGTTGATTATGCTATTGAAAATGATGCAATTATCCTTTATGATTCAGCATATGAGGCTTTTATAACTGAGGATTTACCACGCTCAATTTATGCTATTGAGGGTGCAAGAAAGTGTGCTATTGAAATGTGTTCACTTTCAAAGACAGCAGGCTTTACAGGAACTCGTTGTGGTTACACAATTATTCCTAAGGAGCTTGAGCGTGACGGGCATAACATTTATGCAACATGGTATCGCCGTCAGGCTACAAAGTTCAATGGTGTTTCATGGCCAATTCAGTGTGCAGCAGCTGCTGTATTCAGTGAAGAGGGACAGAAGCAGATTAAGGAGAATATCTCTTATTATCAGGAAAATGCAAGAATTATTGCATCTGCACTTGATGAGCTTGGTATTTATTATACAGGTGGTAAGAACTCTCCATATATCTGGCTAAAGTGTCCAAATGGTATGGGTAGCTGGGAATTTTTTGACTTACTACTTACAGAAGCAAATGTTGTTGGTACACCTGGTGAGGGCTTTGGTGAAAATGGTGCAGGTTATTTCAGACTTACATCATTTGGTGACAGAGATAATACTATTGAAGCTGTTGAGAGAATTAAGAAGTTATTATCTAAGTAATTTTTTAGGGTTAATTTAATAGTGTTCATATAAAAAGAGCAGGCAGTATCGGATTTAGATACTGCCTGTTTTTAGAAGCAAAATAAAAAACTGACATAACAATTTTAATGCAAAGTCAGTTTTGTTTTATAATATTTTAAAAAATTTAAGATGAAATTTTTCTTGAACAAATTGAAGAAATCAGCATTATTGCAGATAAACATGAAATAACTGCTGTATGGACAAAATCAATTTCAGAGGTCATAAGCATATATACTGCAAATCCTGATATAATTATTGTAATTAATGAAATAAGAATACAAGCGGTTTTACTTTTCTGAATGGTGCAAAGTAATCCACACATAAAACAAAGTAATCCGGATACCACTCCCAAAGAAATACATATTATTGTTTGATTCATAGATTGCTGTAAAGACTCATCAATTCTGAAATTTGCTGTACTTTGTAATAAAACTATATTTTCAATATTAATCCAAACTGAATAAAATGCAACCGCAAGACCTGTGAGCAAGGCTATTACACCTATAATTCTCAGAAAAATATTTTTAAACATATATTATAATCCTCCACAATTCTGCATAAACTGCCATTATATTTTACACTTTTATAATAGAAATGTCAATAAATATTAATTACAATAATTTAATTTTGTGTAAGTTTTATGTAAGATTTGAAATAAAAAAAGCAGTAACCTTATCATACAAATCGAATACAATATTACAAAAAGTGGCGGTAAAATGAAGTCACGAAATCAAGATGAAGAAGCCAAGGTGAAATAATTATGGAAGAAATATGCAAGCTGTCAGAAATACCGGTAGGGAAAAGGGCATTAATTGCTGAGGTTGATTGTAAGGAAAATCTCAGAAACAGAATGTATGATTTTGGAATAATGAATGGTTCAGTTATCAGTCCGGTATTTAAAAGCCCTTTCGGAGATCCTGTAGCCTATCTTGTAAATAATGCAGTAATTGCACTCAGAAATAAGGACAGCCACAATATTTATGTAACTAAAATACAAAATACTGATTGAAAATCAGGAGGTATTCCATTGCTTACACGAGGCTCTAACAGGAAGGTTGATTATGACAAAGAAATAAATAATACTGATTATCAGGTTGTGCTTACAGGAAATCCAAATGTTGGAAAAAGTACCGTATTTAATGCCATTACAGGAATGAAACAACATACAGGAAACTGGACTGGGAAAACTGTTGAATGTGCATCAGGCAGAGCTAAAATCAATGATAAAGTATTTTCATTTATAGATTTGCCAGGTACTTACTCTATTTTATCGTTTTCAAAAGAAGAAGCGGTAGCTGCGGATTACTTAATGCATAATGAAACGGATTGTGCCATTATTGTTATTGATGCAAATGTGATTGAAAGAAATCTCTCATTTGCATTGCAAATATTATCTATAGTAAAAAATGCTGTATTGTGTTTAAATCTATGTGATCAGGCTAAAAAAAACGGTATTATAATTGATACAGAAGAGCTTGCAAAAAATCTTGGAATACCTGTTATTGCAACTTGTGCTACAAAATGTAATGGTCTTGAGGAGCTTGAACAGACAGTTTATGATATTTGTGTTGGCAATATAAAATGTTTTCATATAGATGAGCTTTTTAAAAATATTGATATATCTCATAAAGATAAATATAAGGAAAATGCAGAGCTTTTTAAAAAGCAAAGTATTAGAATATGCAAAAAGTGTGTAACATATAACAAATCAGAATTAAATAGAAATACAAGAAGGCTCGATAAAATCCTCACTTCAAAATCTACTGGTATTCCGATTATGCTGTTGTTATTTGCATTTCTGTTCTGGATAACAGCTATAGGTGCAAATTATCCAAGTATGTGGTTAAGTAATGGTTTTGAATGGCTTAAAGAGCAGTTATATATTTTTATGGATTTTGTTAATGCTCCTGAGTTTTTGAGAGGGATATTAATTGACGGTGTTTACACAACATTAACATGGGTAATTTCTGTTATGCTTCCTCCTATGGCTATATTTTTTCCTTTATTTTCATTACTTGAGGATTCAGGATATTTGCCTCGAATTGCCTTTAATCTCGATAAGTTTTTTGCAAAATGCGGTGCTCATGGCAAACAGAGCCTGACTATGGCTATGGGAATAGGCTGTAATGCTTGTGGTGTGACAGGATGCAGAATTATTGAATCTCCTCAGGAAAGATTAATTGCTGTATTAACAAACAACTTTATGCCATGTAATGGTCGTTTTCCAATGCTGATTGCAATAATTATGATGTTTTTTGCAGGAACTTCAATGACCTTTGGTTCTTCTGTTTTAACTGCTGTTATTTTGTTAGCAATTATAGCTTTTTGTGTGATAGTCACTCTGATAGTTTCAAAAATATTGTCCCTGACTTTAGCCAAGGGAACTCAGTCAAGCTTTGCACTTGAATTACCCCCATACAGAAAGCCTCAGATTTTAAGAACGATTGTACGCTCATTTCTTGACAGAACTATTTTTGTACTTGGCAGGGCAGTTGCTGTTGCCGCACCTGCCGGGGCATTAATCTGGATTTTAGCAAATGTATATGTTAATGACTGTTCACTTTTAAGCTATTGTACGGAGTTTCTTGACCCATTCGGAAAATTTATCGGACTTGACGGCACTATAATAATGGCATTTATACTTGGATTTCCTGCAAACGAAACTGTAATACCGGTTATTATAATGTCGTATATGGCAAGTGGAACATTAATGGAATACTCAGGATATGACCAGCTTTTAACCTTATTTACTGCAAATGGCTGGACTATAACAACAGCTATTTGCATTATTATAATGTGTATTATGCATTATCCTTGTTCAACTACTGTTTTAACAATAAAAAAAGAAACCAAAAGCCTGAAATGGACTTTGGTTTCAATGATTTTACCAACAGTTATTGGTATTATTTTATGTATGATTACAGCAAATGTTATGCGATTGTTTTTATAAAGCTTTGATAATGATATTAAAAGGTAAGAAAAAGTAATAATATTCCAATAATAAAACAAACAGCACCATATATAATCAGCAATTTGTTTTGCCTGTTCGGAAGCTTATCCGCAGGAATATAAAATTCTTCGCTATTATCAGGATTGTATAAAATTTCAACCTGCTCATCAATATTAAATCTTATTTTATCTGTTCCAAAATAGTACCTGTGATTAACTGGCTTATTAGAAACATAAAATTCTAAAAACGGATACCAGATTTTATCGTTTGGGAATAAATCTTTTTCCTCCATTGGCTTATGTCCGTTTCCAGAAACCCTTGCCTCAGTTTTAATGATACACCTTTTTTTATAGCTTGTATTTTTAGCTGTTAAGTATTTGGTGGTAATAAATAAAATTATTCCTGATAGGAAAAATACTGCACTTATTATGCGAATAATTATCATTTAATATCAATCCTTTATTTCAATAATCTCAAGGTCATCAGGAACATATATATTCCCTGAATAAACAGTCTGTACCTCAGCAGTATAGGCTGTTTTTCGTGTGCTAAGTGTTTTATCCTCGGTATGATAGAGAATAAGATTTTTTACTCCAAGTCCTTGAGCAAGCTTTCCGGCATCAAGAGCGGTGCTATGAAATTTTTCATAAGGCTTAAATATATCTCTTTGTGAATAACGACAAAAAGCCTCACACATCAGGTAATCTGAATTTTCTACAAACCTTCTGCATATTTCATTGTATGGCTCATCACCAAGACAGGCAAGAGTTTTGCCTGATTGAAATATAGTATTAAATCCAAATTGTTTGGTTTTGTTTGAAAATATGTCAAAAAACTGAATATTAAAATTTTCAGTTTTTAACATATCAGCATTTTTGACTTCATTAATGAAAATGCGTTCTCCTACACATTTCAGAAATTTTGGAGCAAGGGTAAGCCTGCAAAACTGAGTTATTGTTTCTACACATTTATCGTGACAATAAATATTAAAAACTCCATCATACTTTTCTGCAAGCATTAGTGAGCTTATCTGACGGATAACCCATACTGCTCCGATTATATGGTCGGTATGAGAATGAGTGACAAACATATTTCTGATATTATTCCAGTTTATTTGTGCTTTTTCTATCTGTGCAAGTATTCCGTTACCGCCACCTGCATCAACTAAAAAATATTCGTTATTGCTTTCAAGTAAAAAACAGGTATTATAGCATTTTGTTACCATAGCACTTCCTGTGCCAAGCATTATTATTTGTTCACTCATTAAATAACCTCATACATATTATTCTGCATCTTCAGCTTGTGCAACCTTCATCATTATAGCACATTCCATACGCTTTTTGAATAATTCACATCCATATTCATATGTACCTGTGATTGAACCTGTTGCGTGATATGCATTAGCCGCACAGCCACCACTACAATAAAGTCTTGCCCAGCAATCTTTACAGTCAGGTCTTGCATATGCATTACATAGCTTAAATTCGTCCTGCACTTCTTTATTCAGAACACCCTCATATATATTTCCAAGGCTGTACTTTGGGTCACCAACAAACTGATGACATGGGTAAAGCTCACCCCAAGGAGTTACTGCCATATATTCTGTACCGGAGCCGCAGCCAGAAATTCTTTTATATATGCAAGGTCCGCCTGTAAGGTCAATCATATAATGGTAGAAGGTAAGTGGCTTGCCTTCTTTTTCTCGTCTAAGCATTTCCTTTGCAAGAATTTCATATTGCTCAAATAATACAGGTAAATCATCGTATGTAAGAGCATAAGGGTCATCTGGAGCACATACAACAGGTTCCATTGAAAGCTCAGTAAATCCTAAGTCAGCCATATGAAAAATGTCATTTGTAAAATCAATATTATTATGAGTGTATGTGCCACGAACATAATAACCTTTGTTACCACGCTTTTTTACAAATTCCTGAAATTTCGGAACAATGGTATCATAGCTTCCCTTACCGCCAACAGTTTTACGCAGGTTATCGTGAATTTCTTTTCTGCCGTCCAGACTAAGTACAACATTATGACATTCTTTGTTGGCAAATTCAATTACATCATCATTTACAAGCATACCATTTGTAGTAAGTGTAAATCTGAAATTTTTGTTTTTTTCTTTTTCAATACTGCGTGCATAAGCCACAATCTGCTTTACTACATCAAAGTTCATTAATGGCTCGCCACCAAAGAAATCTACTTCAAGATTAACTCGACTACCTGAATTTTCAATAAGAAAATCAATAGCACGCTTACCAACCTCAAAGCTCATCAATGCTCTGTCGCCATGATATTTACCCTGACTTGCAAAGCAATATTCACAATTAAGATTGCAGGTATGTGCGATATGCAAGCATAATGCTTTTATAACTGTATTGCGTTTTTTAAAGTCAAAAGCAAGGTTTTCATATTTATCTTCGGTGAAAAGCTTTCCGTTTTCTTTAAGTTCAGTAATATCATCAAGACAGTCATTGATTTCCTGTTCATTTACTTCAGAATCACTGCCATATTTTTTCAGCATTTGAGCAACTATTTCTTCTCTGCTATTGTTTTCGTACATTTCGATTACATCATAAGCAAGGTCATCCACACAATGAACGCTGCCACTGTTTACATCAAGTACAATATTATATCCGTTTAATTTATATTGGTGTATCATAATATCTCCTAACAGACAAAAGGAAAGCCGTTAAACCTTTTGGTAAAACGGCTATAATTTCCTAATCGTAAATAAAATTAAAATTATTTCTCACTAATGCACTTTTCGCACTGCTGATTAGCAACACCGCATGAAGTTTTACAAGCTGACTGACATGAAGTCTGGCACTCGCCACAACCGCCGGTCTTTACACTCTTGTTAAGATCACGAGTTTCAATAGTTTTAATTCTTTTCATAATAAATCAATCTCCTTGTAAGATTTGGTTAAATTTATATTACCATATATA
>JAKSRB010000060.1 GCA_024403825.1 Ruminococcus sp.
AATAATAAAGGCTCACAGACATTAGACCTTTCATCTCCAAACGGAAATAAAATATATAAAAATGGCGGTTGGCAGAATTATGTTCCACCAACAGAGCCGATTACTACAACTAAGGCTACTTCAGGAACTAATCCTACAACAGCAACTCAGGGACCTACTGTTCCATTATCAGATTATCTCGTATTCTATCATAACGAGAAAAACTTTAGTAACCCATATGTTTACTACTGGAGTGACAGTAACAAGCAAATGGTTGCATGGCCTGGAATTGCAATGACCCATTATGTTGGTGATGTGTATTATGCACAGCTTCCACAGGATGCAAAATATGTTATATTCTCCGATAATGGAGGTAATAAGACAGGTGACTTAACAATGCAGTCATTTGGAATGATTTACGGAAATGGTAAATGGTCAGATTATTATAACCCTGCAACAATACCTCCAACAACAGTTACTTCTCCGATAACTGAGCCGATAACACAGGCTGAAACTACTGCTGAGCAAACAACTCAGAGGGAAGAAGTACAGACAACAGTACAGACAATCGAAAGAGTGTTAATTGGTGATGCTAATTTAAGTAATTCAATTACAATCAGAGATGTCACAGAAATTCAGCAGTATTTGGTTGAGCTTGTTACATTTTCTGATAAGGCAAAATTTGCTTCAGAAACAGATGAGGACGGAAAGGTTAATATCAAGGATGCAACAAACATTCAGAAATATTTGCTTGACTTTGATAATTGTGGAAATGTAGGTGTATGGAAAAACTATGGTGCAGAGCCTGAAACAACACCAGTAACAACAAAGCCTACCACAGCCCCAGTACCGACAACTACAAAGCCGATACCAACTACCACAGCCCCAGTACCGACAACCACAGCACCGGTGCCAACCACAACAGCTCCAACGGTTCCAACAACAGTAAAAACAACAGGAATGATATATTATAAAAATGTAAACAACTGGTCAAATGTATCAGCATATTATTGGAGCGATACTGATGAAAATATGTCAAAATGGCCTGGTAATACTATGAAAAATGAGGGCAATGGTATTTATAGTATTGAAATTCCTCTGAGTGCTAAATATATCATATTCAATAATGGTGGCAACGGTAGCCAGACAGGTGACCTGACTATAAGCGGTTTTGATATGATTTATGAAAACGGTGTATGGAAGAGCTACCAGAAGGAACAGACGACCACACAGCCAGTAACAACTCAGCCGATTACTCAACCTGTTACACAGCCAATAACAACTCAGCCTACCACAGAGCCACAGCCTGAGGTATCACATAAGATATATTATGAAAACACAAGCAACTGGGGTGGAGTAAGGGCATATTATTGGAGTGATACCAATAAGTCAATGGTATCATGGCCTGGTGTAACAATGACAAAGGTTAAGGGTAGTATCTATGGAGTTGAAATTCCTGATGATGCACAGTATGTAATCTTTAACAATGGTGCTTCAAACCAGACAGATGACATTACAATTCCAGCAAGAGGAATGTTATATTCAGGAGGCAAGTGGGTTAATTATACAGAACCATACGCAGCAAAAACTGTAATATATTTAAAGGATAGCGGTGGTTCAAATGGCAAGCTGAACTGGAATACACTATATGTATATTATTGGAGTATAGCAGACAGTGAAATGACCGATTTTCCTGGATTAGCTATGACAAAGGTTTCAACTGATTTATGGAAAGCAGAAATACCTGTAGCGGCAGAATGTCTGATATTTAGTAATGCAGGCAGCGACCAGTCACCGCCAATTATATTTTATTATGAGAATCATACAAATATGTATGATTACGGAAATGCTGTCTGGACGAATTATAATGGATAAATAAAATTTTATATTATCTGCAAAAGGGTGCTGTAGAAATACAGCACCTTCGTTGATATATTACATTTCAAATAAATTATAATCACAAAAATGACTGCATTCCTACCTTTTGGCAAGAGTGCAGTCATTTTTTACTGCTTTTTGAAATGTGAGTACCGCTCATATTTTCTGTTTTGATTAGTTAAGATTGTTTTTTATAGCTCCTTTGTTTTATGAGGATTTCTTTAAAAGTTTAATTTATCTGAATTAATATTAGTTACATATTAATTATTTCTGAAATTTTTTCAGCTGCCTCATCAAGATAGTTACCGCCAAAGCTTTCAATTTTGCCGTTATCGACAAGCTCTGCAAGCTCGGAATCTATCGGTAATTTTGCAAGCACCTGAGTTCCATATTCTTCTGCAACCTCGTCAATATGGCTGCTGCCAAATATGCTGTGCTTTTTACCGCAATCAGGACAGGTAAAATAACTCATATTTTCTACAAGTCCGAGTATTGGCACATTCATCATCTTTGCCATTTTTACTGCCTTTTGCACAATCATTGATACAAGCTCCTGCGGTGAGGCTACTATTACAATTCCGTCTATCGGCAAGCTCTGGAATACTGTCAGCGGAACATCTCCTGTTCCTGGTGGCATATCCACAAACATATAATCTATATCGCCCCAGAAAACATCCTTCCAGAACTGCTTTACTGTTCCTGTAATTACTGGTGAACGCCATACAACCGGGTCAGTTTCGTTTTCAAGTAATAAATTTACAGATATTACCTTGATTCCTGTTTCAGTTTCAACAGGAAGTATTCCTTGCTCATTTCCTCTGCACCTTGTGTGAAGTCCAAATGCTTTCGGTATTGACGGACCTGTTATATCTGCATCAAGTATGGCTGTCTTATTACCGTTTCTGTTAAATGCAGTTGCAAGCAGTGAGGTAACAAGACTTTTTCCTACTCCGCCCTTTCCTGATACTACACCGATTACCTTTTTTACGGTACTGTACTGATTAAGCTGTTCGTGCAAATCCTGCTTTCTGTCTTTACAATCTGAACTACAGGTTGAACAATTATGTGTGCAATCTGACATTGTTTTTTATCTCTCCTTGGTTTTTATTTTAATTATTATATCTCAAATTCATTTTTATCCGTTTTTTATAAGATGCTTTCAATAGGCTGAAATGCGGGTTCATCGGAAATCACTGTCGATGGTTCTTCTGTTGCAGGCTCAGCGGTTGGCTGTGGTGGAATTGTTGTTGCTTGCTCGGTAGTTACAGGCTCTGTTGTTGGTGGCTCTGTAGGCTTCGTTGTTTCATTAGGCTTGGTTGTTGTTTCAGGTGCTTTAGTAGCCTCCTGTGTTGTGGTTTCAACAATTCTTTCAGTTGTTGCCTGAGTTGTAGTTGCTTTTGTGGTGGCTATGGTTGTAGTTATAGCTTTTGTTGTTGGTGCGGTGGTTGTTTTTTTGTCTGATGTACCGCCTTTGCATTGTGTTACTGCAAATATTATTGCTATAATCAGAAATAATACAGCTCCACAGGTCAGCAATATTCCTACTAATTTATTATTTGATGTTTTTTTGTTTTTTTGCGATGCTCTGTTCTGATAATTATTGCTGTTTGAATTTTGATCTGCTTGTGTATTCTGACTACTGCTTTCGCCTGTCTGGGAATCAAATTCATCACCATATTCTGAGCCTTTATTATCAGTCTGTTGTTGATTGTCTGCACCGTACCTGTCAAATGTCAGGTCATCATATTCTGTGGGTACAGATTTTTTGGTAGTATTAAATTCAGATGTTTTATTTTCTTCTGCGGATGAATCATAATTATCTGAATATCCACCAAGGAAATCATTAAGCAAATCATCCTTGCTCTTATTATTCAGTGTGTCTGTATTACTTTTTTCTAAATCCTCAAGGTCATCAAATCTGTGTTTTCTGTAGTTATTATTGCTCATATAAAAGCCCCTTTGTTCTCAGTATTATTTTTATCATTAATATTAATATGTGTTTTTATTATTATGGTTACTGCTTATAAGTATTCTGCATTGTGATTTTAATAATATTATATAACATTACGGTTGTGTTTGCAAGCTGTTTGGTAATTATGGTTAATCACTAATGTTGTAATTTAATGTTTTAATCCTCAAGCTTAGTTTTAGTGCTGTTTTCTGATATATGAGTGCAAAAAACAGCAGATATATCTATAAGGTAGTGATAAATCTGCTGTTTTTTATTATTTTGCTTACTAAAAATATAAGTATCTTTTTAATTAATATTGTATGTTGCTGTATGATTTGCATCAGATGCTATCATATTATTATCATCTATTATATTAGCCTCTCTTAATGCTTTTATAGTATTTTCAAAGCTATCAAAAATTATGAAATCTCTGCCGTCTAAAGTGAGCATTAAGTTAGCATCTGGATGTTTTAGCATTACATAGATAGAATAGTCATAATCGTTCTTTTCTGTATCTACATCACGATGGTATTGCAGAATATCTGAATTAGATACTTTCCAAAGAGATAATGCTTTATCCATAAGCTCTGGCTTCTCTTGAAGGTCTTTTAAATATGCGTTACAGATATTTTCAACAATAGCCTTATTTTCGGTGTCAAGCGGAGCTAATCGTTTATTATCATTAGATTTTTCTGAAAGTGCTACAGCGTATGGCTGAAAAACATCAACACTCTTACCGTCTTCTGATTTCTGATACTTATTTATGCATAAAAAATATCCGTTGCCATTACAAGGTGAAGCTATGTTGCTGTGTTTAGTTAAGTGATTTACATTCCTTGTTAATTTTGAATACTCATCATTAATATTGCTTTCAAAACTATTGTTGAAATTATCACGATATAAATTGGTTAAATCGCCATAGTACCAGTGTTCAATAAAGTTCTGATTTACATAACTGCCATTGTTTAGCTTGTAGCTTACTCCAAAGATAGGTAATTCAGTCCAGTCGTTTGTGTTTGAATATAATGAATTGTGATACATTTCATTATATTCGCCAATTTCAAGTGTAGATGTATTCTGAAGCTGTACCATCAGAGTTTCAATACCTATTGAGAATTTTCTGCTTGTTGTAGCAGTCATATATTCAAATGCTTTTTTCTCAATATTAATAATTTTTTCAATAGATTCTCTGTCGGTAAAATCTTCAGAGATGTTTTTGGTATATGTATCAAAATCCATACTTCCAGTAACGTTATCTAAGTAAATATCGCTATTGTCAACTATTCCTCCACTTGCAATATCATCAATATCAGGAATAAGCTTTTCATAATTGTTGGAATTTAAATCTAATGCAGTAACAGCAACCATTATGATTGCAAATAAAGCTACAAAACTAAAAATTGACTTTAATAGTTTTTGAAAGCTTTTGAGTAAAATAAGATGTGTAATTACAAATGATACCAAGCCAGTAAACAAAAAGCCTATTGCAAAGGAAAGTAAGCCGTTACTAAATAAATTTAACGCACCACTTATTGTACCAAATGAAAGACCAAAAAGCAGAGCAACACAAAGCTTAAAAATGTGACCGATTGCGTTATAAGCAAAAGGTGACTGAGCAAACTCAGATTTTCTTTTAATTGCAAGATAAGTACCTGCTACAAGCACTACAATTCCGAAAAACAACCAATATAATACATAATTACCATTATATGCGGTAATTGGGCATAGAGCAGTTGGAAGAAGAGATTCCTTTGCGTGCATTGGCTCTGTAATACCATAGGTAAATCCGTTTATGATTGCTTTAGCAAACAGAAAAACAACTGGATATATAACATTAATCGCAATATACATAATTACGCTATTGAGTGTTGTACCACAACAAACTGCAAATAATGCATATACAGAGATATTAACGAATGCACCAATTATAATGCCAAAGATACTTGGAATAGTAAAGGATGAAACCGGCTGACCCAAGCATATGCTTAATAAAGTAACTATTAATGTAAAAATTAGTGCTGGAATTACTGAAATAACATAAGCTGAAAAAATCTTTGAAATATATGTAGTTGCTCTGCTTGATGGAAAAGAACCAAACATATCAGTCTGGCGTTTATTATGCAGATAGCCTAATGATTTAGCAATATAGCTTAATGAAGATACTATTGTAATACCTACAACAATGCCATTTCCAAGAACTCCAAAGAGATAAAAAAGCATATCCCTGTAGTCTTTAAAGTGCATAACCTTTGAAAAGAATATATAATCTATACCTGTTGAAAAATCTTTTTCACTCATATTGTTTAAATTCAGTGAATTACCAAGCATTGAACAGAATATAAATGCAAAGATCATTAAGGTAATTGTAAGAACTGAATAACTGATTAATGTTGAAGCATTTGTTTTAAGCTCCCATTTTAAATAGGCTTTAGCCTGCTTTAGCTTTGATTTAAAGGATTCCGTTGACATCATAACCTGCTGCCCCCATTTCATAAATAAATAATTCTTCAAGTGTGAGATTTACTGTTGATACAAACGCTGGATTTAATGCTTTGATTTGTGGCATATAATCCTTTTCGTTACCCTTTATTACGATATTAATAATATTTCCGCTTACCTGCTGGTTTACTATATTAAGACCTTTAAATAAATTGCCGTCAGGAATTTTTGTAAATGCAATCTGAAGCTTTTTAATCTCGTGCTTTGCTTCATCAAGCTCGCTTTCAAGCAATAACTGCCCCTTATGCATAAGACAAAATCTGTCGCATAAATCTTCAAGCTCTCTGAGGTTATGAGATGCAATAATTACTGTGGTGTTTCTGTCTGATACATAATCAATAAGTATTTTCTTTAGCGAAAGTCTTATAACTGGGTCAAGACCGTCAAAAATTTCATCAAGTAAAATATATTTAGGAGCAGTTGATAAGGACAAAATCAAAGCTGCCTGTCTTTGCATACCCTTTGACATATTAATAATTTTTTCACTTTTACTAATAGGAAATACCTCGCAAAGGTGTTGAAATAATTCATCACTCCAATTTGGATACAAATCTTTGTATAGGCTTGATAAATTATTAATTGTACTATTATTGTAAAAGAATGGGAAATCAGGAATATAGCTGAACTGACCTTTGACTTTTTCGTTATCAAACAGCTCTTCACCATCAACGGTGATTGAGCCTTTGTCATAGTTATAAACACCAGCCAACATTCTTAACAGGGTAGATTTACCACTTCCGTTACTGCCTACAAGACCAATTACAGAGCCTTCAGAAATGCTCAGGTTCATTGAATCTACAGCTGTAAGCTTATCAAATTTTTTAGTTAGATTTTTAATCTCAATCAACTGTTACACCCTCCTCATAGCATTTTTTGGAAATTGAATACAACTCACTGATAGTTGCACCAAACATTTTGGCTTTTAGTACCGCACTACGAAAGTCATTTAGTGCGACAAACTTTTTAGCCGTCTTTTCATCTAAATTTTCTGATACAAAGCTGCCTCTGCCAACGGTAGAATAGATATAGCCTTTTTCTTCAAGAATACGATAGGCTTTTGCCACAGTATTCGGGTTAATTCCGAGTTGGGCCGCAAGAGTTCTTACAGGTGGAATTTTATCCCCAGCTCTAAGCACTCCAGCTGATGAAAGCTTAATTACTGAATCGACAATCTGCTCATAAATTGGCACTCTTGAGGCAAAATCAATTTGAAACATAATTACCTCCATTAACTAAAGTTTGATAAAGGATACAATGAAAAATACTATGTAGATTAAAAAATGAATTAATTGTAATAGTATGTTTGCATTGTATCAGTTGACCTAATACATTACACTTATAATATAATACAAGTAGTTCAATTTGTCAATAGGGTAATACAATTTTTTGAAAATTTTTTTACTGCAAACTGATGTGACCTACCAAATAACAATGGTTATATTATTTCATATCTTTTTTATATAAATAATTGCCAAAATGGATAAGATATGATATAATAAAAATAATATAATAAATATATAAATTTTAAAGGGGTTCAATTATGAAAAAATTAATTTCTGGTTTGCTTATTGGTGCAATGTTATCTGCGAGTACTGTTTTTTCTGTAGGTGCAGTTGATAATGATACTTTGCCTGTGAATATAAAAGTACTTGATACTATTTCGATTCCCAATAATGTTGCAAGGCTTTATACCTATAATCTTACTGCTGAGAATACAGAGACAGGTATGTCTTATACATCAACAGTTGACAATTCCTCAAAGCGTATGCTTGCAAAGAATAGTATCGGTCAATATCAGGAAGCTGAAATGAGCAGTACAGCGTACAATTATTTAATAATATTAGGTTCCAGCTCAGGTGGAAACATCGATAATTTTGTAGATTTTAGCAAAACTGGTGGACAATATCAGAAAATCAGGATAAAATTATCTGACTTAGTTGAGGATTTTAATGATGATGGTACATTTACATATAATCTTTTTAATGAACCTCATAATTTTAATTTTACATCAGATGATAAGGTAGGCAATTATGAGTATAGTTCAGGCTTAATCATACTTAGTGGTGCAGTGGCTACTGCTGTAGCTCCTGACAAGGACGGATATATTGAATTTTATCAATGCAAAAATATTGGCGTTTCTACAAAATATATGACAGAATTTTCTTGTGACTACATAACCGCTTCAGGTTCACACGATAGTACAAGTGGTGGGGGATGTTCTGGTGCAACAATAACTGGACTCACATTTGGCGATATTGATTTAAATGGATATGTGAGTGTAAGTGATGTTACTGAAATACAGAAATATATTGTTGGATTAACTGACTCTTCAAGTGAATTTACAGAGATGTATGCTGATGTTAATTTTGACGGAGTAGTTGATATTAACGATGCTACATTAATTCAGAAGTATCTTGTTGGTATAATATAAATCATTTAATAAAATGAAAAATTCTCCTTTATTTCTTTAAAAGGATTGACTTTAAGCATTATTGTGTTATAATAATAGTAGATAAATTGTTACCACAATATTTTGTATTTTTCATTACTGGCGGGCGGATTATTTAGTAATCCGCCCAAATTTTTTACAGCTTGTCGGAATGGATAAATAGAGGTGATTTTTATAAATAATATCAATATTATTGACAAACTTTATGAATCACATTTTGCCTCAAAATTGGAGCTTGTGCAGTTAATCAGTACCATAAATGATGAGGAAGCTGAATATTTACGAAAAAAGGCTCAGGATACTGCATTGTCAGTATTTCAAAATAAAATTTATTTAAGAGGTCTGATTGAATTTTCAAGCTATTGCAAAAATGACTGCTATTATTGTGGTTTGCAAAAATCAAACTCTTCCGTAGTAAGATATAGGTTAAGTAAAGATGAAATTTTACAATGCTGTGAAAACGGTTATAAGCTTGGTTTTAAAACCTTTGTACTTCAAGGCGGAGAGGATTTATATTTTAATGATGAATATATGGGAGCTATTGTCCGAGAAATCAGAGAGAAATACCCAGACTGTGCAATAACCCTTTCATTAGGGGAGCGTAGCTGCAAAAGCTATGAATATTTATTCAAATGTGGAGCGAACCGATATTTGCTAAGACACGAAACTGCAGATTTTGAGCATTATTCAAAGCTGCATCCGCCCTCAATGTCATTGAAGAACCGAATACAATGTCTTTATGATTTAAAAAAGATTGGGTATCAGGTTGGTGCAGGGTTTATGGTAGGTTCTCCTTTTCAGACAGTTGAAAATTTAGCAGAGGATTTAATTTTTTTGCACAAGCTAAAGCCTCATATGTGTGGAATTGGACCTTTTATTCATCATAGTTCCACAAGATTTGCAAATAAGCCTGATGGTGATGTGCGTCAATGTCTTATCCTGCTTGCAATAATCAGACTTATGCACCCTAATATTTTGTTGCCTGCCACAACGGCACTTGCAACCCTTGATGAAAATGGACGAGAACAGGGTATATTGTTTGGTGCGAATGTTATAATGCCTAATCTTTCGCCGTTAAATCACCGCAAAGACTATTCACTTTATGAAAATAAAGCATATTCAGGCTGTGAAGCGGCAGAAAATTTAAAGTATTTATCAGAAAAAGTCAGGGCAGTTGGTTATAAAATAGTGTCGGACAGAGGAGATTATATAAAATAAAAAGGAGAGAAAATATGTATAAATATGACAAATCCTCATTGATTGCAGAGGAATTTATAAATGATGATGAAATTCAAAAGACCTTGAAATATGCAGATGAAAATAAGGACAATCTTGAGCTTATTGATAAGATTATTGAAAAAGCAAAGCTAAAAAAGGGAATTGACCACAGAGAGGCAAGTGTGTTGCTTGCGTGTGAAAATGAGCAGAAGCTTGAGGAAATATTTTCGCTTGCAAAGCAGATAAAGAAGGATTTTTATGGTGACCGCATAGTAATGTTTGCACCGCTTTATCTGTCAAATTACTGTGTAAACGGTTGTCTTTACTGCCCATACCACGCCAAAAACAAGCATATACGCAGAAAAAAGCTGACACAGGAAGAAGTAAAAAACGAGGTAATCGCTTTGCAGGATATGGGGCATAAGCGACTTGCAATAGAGGCAGGCGAGGACCCTGTAAATAATCCGCTTGAATATATACTTGAATGTATAGAAACAATATATTCAATCAAGCACAAAAACGGAGCAATCCGCAGAGTAAATGTAAATATAGCCGCAACAACAGTTGAAAATTACCGCAGATTAAAAAATGCAGGCATTGGAACATATATACTTTTTCAGGAAACCTATAATAAGCAAAGCTATGAAGCATTACATCCGACAGGTCCAAAGCATAATTATGCATATCATACCGAAGCAATGGATAGAGCAATGCAGGGCGGAATAGACGATGTAGGAATAGGAGCATTATTTGGATTAGAGCTTTACAGATATGAGCTTGCAGGTCTGCTGATGCACGCAGAGCATTTAGAGGCAGTTCATGGAGTAGGACCACATACAATAAGTGTTCCGAGGGTTCGCAAGGCTGATGATATAGACCCTGATGCATTTGATAATGGAATCAGCGATGAAACATTTGAAAAGATAGTAGCAATACTGAGAATAGCTGTCCCATACACAGGGATGATAATTTCAACCAGAGAAAGTCAGGATGTAAGAGAAAGAGTGCTGGAGCTTGGTGTATCCCAGATAAGCGGAGGTTCCAGAACAAGCGTAGGAGGATATGTAGAACCAGAAAGCGAAGAGGATAACTCAGCCCAGTTTGATGTATCAGACCAGAGAAGTCTTGATGAGGTTGTGAGCTGGCTTATGGAGCTTGGATATATACCGTCATTTTGCACAGCCTGTTACAGAGAGGGAAGAACAGGCGATAGATTTATGTCCTTGTGCAAAAAGGGACAGATACAGAACTGTTGTCATCCAAATGCATTGATGACACTTGAAGAATATCTTGTTGACTATGCGAGCGAGCAGACACGAGCTATTGGCGAAAAGGTAATAGCTGAACAGCTTAACAATATCCCAAACGAAAAGGTAAGAAAAATAGCCCAAGAGCATATAAACGATATAAAAAATAATAATAAGCGAGATTTCAGGTTTTGAAAAATAGCCTCATAATCACAAAGGTCGGTGCAGATTTTTAATTTCTGCACCGACCTTTTAAATAGAAATATTATTTTTTGGTTGCTGGTTT
>JAKSRB010000061.1 GCA_024403825.1 Ruminococcus sp.
TATTGTCTTATTTTTTTATCTTTTTTGTGCATTTTTTATTTTTGCTCATTTATAGTTTATATTTTATTTTTCTTCATATTCAGCATTTAATATTTATATTATCTCATTTAAGCACATCTTCTGCAATCTGTTCCTTAGTAAGTTTGTTTGCTTTAAGAAGCTCTGTTACATCATATCTGTCATAAAACTCCTTTTTAAGTCCATAGTTAAATACCTTTATATCACTACTTCCGTAAAATGAAGCAACTCTCTGTCCAAAACCACCGTCAAGGATACCATCTTCAAGAGTGATGATTGTCTTGTGATTTGCTTTTAGTTCTTCTAATAACTTTTCATCAAGTCCTGATGCATATCGTGGATTGATAAGTGTTACTTTTTTGCCAGACTTAGCTTCAATTTCCTTTGCAGTTTCCTGTCCAAGCTGGAAGAAATCACCAAGTGCTAAAATTGCAATCTCACTACCATTTTCACAAACCTGATATTTATTTATCTCATCATAATTTTTATCTACTGGATAGCTTGCAGGAATAACACCATTTCCAGGCATACTGATAAGTACTGGATGCTCTTTTTGCTCAATACTCCAATCAAGCATTGCAAGGTATTCTTCTTTATTGGTAGGACACATATATACAAACTCAGGAATATTACTAAGCATTGAAATTGTGTAAATTCCAAGATGTGTTACATCATTTAAGCCAAATACTGAAGTATAGTTCAGTATAATTGTAACAGGACTTTTGTTTATGCAAACATCATGAGAAATCTGGTCATATACTCTCTGAATGAAGGTTGCATTTGTGCCAAAAATAGCTTTGCCACCATTTTTAGCAATACCAGAACACATAGCAATGCCCTGTTCCTCTGCAATACCAACATCAATATACTGTGAACCAGCTTTTTCTCTGTTTGCCTTTGGAAATCCAACATTTGCAGGCACAGCGGCAGTTACAAAGACAACGCTCTTATCCTTTTCCATTTTATCAAGAATTAAGTCACCAGTAAGCTCGCTGTAGTCTTCACCCTCAAAGGTAATTGTAGGTTCACCTGTTTCTCTGTTAAATGGCATACACCAGTGCCAAGATTCTCTGTCTGCTACAGCAGGAGCATATCCCATACCCTTCTGTGTATGAATATGAACTACTATAGGGTGGTCAATATCTTTAACCTTAGAGAAAGCCTCAATTAATTTTTCAATATCGTTGCCCTCTTCCACATACATATAATCAAGTCCCATTGCCTTGAATAGATTTGTAGATGCTTTGCCATTTGTAGCACGAAGCTCATCAAGATTTTTATATAAACCACCATGAACCTCTGCGATTGACTGCTCATTATCATTTACTACAATGATCAGATTAGTGTTCATTTCACCGGCAGTATCAAGTCCCTCTAATGCCTCACCACCAGAAAGAGAACCGTCACCGATAATAGCAACAATATTTTCGTTTCTTCCATTTACATCTCGTCCCTTTGCAAGACCTGTTGCAAGGCTGATTGATGTGGAAGTATGACCGATAATAAAATGATCATGCTCACTTTCTTCTGGGTCTGAATAACCGCTTACCTCGTTAAATCTCTCAGGATATAAATATCCATATGCTCTGCCTGTAAGCATTTTGTGTGGGTATGTCTGATGAGATACATCAAATACAAATTTATCTTTTGGTGAATTGAAAACATAGTGCAATGCAATAGTAGCTTCAACCATTCCAAAGTTAGGCCCAAAATGTCCGCCATGAACAGTAAGTCTGTTAAATAGACCCTCTCTCATTTCTCCGGCAAGTGTCTTTAATTCTGCAACATTTAATTTTTTTACATCTACTGGTCCATTGATTTTTTCTAAATACATAATTATTCTCCTTAATTTGTTTTAATTTTATTTTGCAAGAGTTTCATCATCCCAGTTAAGCACACCAGTCTGACAAGCCTCTTCATACTTTGCAATCTTATAGTTTAATTTCTTCAAAGCATCATCATAACGCTTTTTTTCTTCCAATATTTTTTCTCTTGCTTCTTTGAGCAGATTACATCTTGCAATAAAAGTATCATCGCCAAGCTCAAATAATCTGCGATATTCAATAAGCATCTCAACAGGCACACCTGCACTACGAAAGCAGGTCATAGTTTTAACCCAGCCTATGTCTTCTTCTGTAAAATCACGAATACCGCCTGCTGTTCTGTGAACCTCTGGAATAACACCAACACGCTCATAATAGCGAAGAGTATCAGCAGTAATATTAAACTTTTCGCAAACCTCTTTAATTGTCATATGGCACCTCCAATCTAATTTATAAATATATTATACAACTTGGAGTTGACTCTAAGTCAAGTATATTTTTAAAAATTCTTTAAAAAGTTTGTAAGTATAATATGCAATGTCCTCACCTGCACTTGCAACATTGTTCATAATCGCTAATATATTTTCTACGAAAAATTATAGGGCTGCGAAAATGAAGTCTTAAAAACTTCATTTTTCACAGCCCCTTAAAATTTAAGGTAAAAGTTATTAAATTATTCCTGAGCTTTTTAAGATAAATATCCAGCCTGTTAGTGTAAAGGCTGCAAGCAAGGTTGTAGCAACCACAACACTTGCTGTAAGTGTACCATCATTCCTCATATTTTTAGCCATAATATAACAGCTTGGAGTGGTAGGGGATGCAAGCATTATCAAAATACCAATCATTTCTTCACCCCTAAAGCCAAGTAAAACTGCTATCGGTAAAAATACTAAAGGCTGGATTACAAGCTTTAGTAATGATGATGCTAAGGTTGGTTTAATTTTTTTAATTGCTTTTCTCCCCTCAAATCCTGCACCGAGGGCAACAAGGGCAAGAGGAGTAGCCATTTTTGCAATGTTGTCTATTGTTTTAGCAGCAATTTTGGGAAACTCAATATTAAATAATGAAACAATTAATCCCAGTAAAATAGCAATTATTATCGGATTTTTTAATATATTAATAAATGCTTCCTTTATTTTTGATGTATCTCTTGCTTGTCCCTCAATAGTCTTTGCCTCAAAGGTAAGCACAATAACAGAAAAAATATTGTACAGAGGTACAGCACCAATAATCATTAACGGTCCCATTGCTGAAGGACCATAAATATTTTCGATAAAGGCAAGTCCCATGACAGCGGCACTACTCCGAAATGAAGTTTGCACAAATGCTCCACGAATGCTTTTATCCTTTACAAACAGTTTTGTAAGTCCCCAAATAGAGAAAAAGGCAACTGTACTGGAAATTGCACAAAACAGAACATATTTTAAGTCAAAAGCTTCAATGATATTTACTGAAGAAATATCCCTGAATAACATAGCAGGAAGTGTAACTGTAAAGTTAAATTTATTAGCTGTTTTTACAAAGTTATCATTTAATAAGTCAATTTTTCTGAGTACAAATCCAAGCACCATAACAAGAAAAATTGGTAAAGTAACATTAAAGCTGAAAAGTAAATTTTCCATATTATCACCAATTTTATTATAGCATAAAGTTTAGTTGTTTTCAAATTCAATTATTTAAATGTATTGCTATTACATACTTACTGAGTTATAATATTTGTAATAAAAAAGAAAATGTGAGGTGCTGATATGTCTGAATATATAGATAATCTTAGGCGTGGAATTGGTGAGAACGATAAACAAAGAGATGCCGGACTTGTAACGCCTGATGATGTTGAAAGATTTGATAATATAAGCTATGGCAGTAATAATATACAGGTGCTTGATGTTTATAGACCATTAATTAAGGCAAATAAAAAGCTGCCTGTCATAGTAAGTGTACATGGTGGTGGATGGGTATATGGTGACAAGGAGTGTTATCAGTACTATTGTATGAGCCTTGCACAGCGTGGTTTTGCAGTTGTCAATTTCAGTTACCGTCTTGCACCTGAATATAAATTTCCTGCCTCTCTTAAAGATACCTGTAAGGTTTTTGAATGGGTAATTGAAAATAGTAAAACATACGGCTTTGATACCGAAAATATTTTTGCTTTGGGAGATTCAGCAGGCGGACATATTCTTAGTTTATTCTCCTGTATGTGTACAAATCCTAAACTGTCTGAATACTTAGATTTTAGCCTTAATAGAAATTTTGTACCAAAGGCAATCGCACTTAACTGCGGTGTGTATAATCCTTGGTTAGGCAATGAGGATGACAATCTGACAAAAACGCTTCTTGCTGAGGTGATGACAGATTTATCTTCCGAAACAGAAATTTACCTTATGAATGTTCTTAATCATATCAAAGAAGGCTTTCCACCAGCATTTATTATGACAAGTAATGGTGATTTTCTTAAAAAACAGACAGTTGTGTTAGCACAAAAGCTTACAGAGGTTAATACAGAGTTTGTATTTAAGTTTTATTCACCTGATGTTGATCAGCTTGGTCATGTGTTTAATTGTGATATACGAAACAAGTATGCACAGGAATGCAACGATGAAGAATGTAGATTTTTTAGGAAATATATAAAATAAGAGGGCTATTGAAATCAATTAATAAATAATATGTTTTATAGGCTATATTATAAATATGGATAAATGTAATAATAGCAATCTTGTAATCAAGATTTAATATATTAATTTATTAGACTATTACTATATGCTATGCAAGTTACTGTTTATAATAAATCATTTTCAGAGCTAAGGTTTATGTTTGTTTATGATAATTGATGATATTTGCATGATTTAGATTATTATCTTGCAAATACTATTGACAAGCCTAATTAAAAATGATACAATTAGCACATAGCAACGGACAAGGATGTCAGTACTTTCTTGTCCGTTGCTTTTTTACAGTATAAAACAATATTGCAAAAGATAAGGAGGAAGGAGATTGGAAGCACTTTATACACATACCGATACCGTCAATGAACTTCTTGCTCGTTATGGTGTGAAATTTGGTATATATAAAAACGGCACTTTCAACGAACAGTTATTTCCATTCGATCCAATACCAAGGGTAATCAGTAAGACAGACTTTGATTTATTGGAAAAAGGCTTACAGCAGAGGGTTAATGCTCTGAATTTATTTCTAAAGGATATTTATGGAGCAAAAAGCATAGTAAAAGACGGAATAATTCCAGAGGAATTTATCTATTCAGCAAAGGGATTTTTAAAGCAGTGTGACGGTGTATATCCATCAAAGGGTATTTACAGCCACATATCAGGTATTGACCTTGTTGAAGGCAAAGATAACAAGTGGTATATACTTGAGGATAATCTGCGTGTTCCATCAGGTGCATCATATCCGATGATAGCCAGACAGTTCTGTCGAAGAAGTTCACCGGAAACCTTTTTGAAAAATAATATTGAGGACAACCGTGATTATGCACAAATGCTAAGAGAAACAATGAATTATGTTAATACCGGTGGTATCAATGTTATTCTCACCCCAGGAAGATATAATGCAGCATTTTTTGAACACAGCTATCTTGCTGAGCAGACCGGTGCAGTTCTATGTACAGGTAATGACCTTGTTGTTGAAAATGATAATCTTTATCATCTCGGTTATAACGGCTCAAAGCAGAGGGTAGGTGCAGTGTACAGAAGAATAAGTGACGAGTATCTTGACCCTATGACATTTCAGGAGGATAGTCTTATTGGTATTCCTCATCTTTTTACCGCATACAAAAAGGGTAATGTAGCTTTGCTCAATGCACCTGGAAACGGTATTGCTGATGACAAGGGAATTTACTACTTTGTACCTAAAATGGTTAAGTATTATCTTGGAGAGGACTGTCTGACAAATAATGCTCCTACATATCTGCCATTCTTTGAGGAGGACAGAAAGTATGTTCTTGATAAGTTTGATGACCTCGTTATAAAGGATGTTGCTGAAGCTGGTGGATATGGTGTTGTTTTCGGCAACAAGCTTTCTAAGGAAGAAAAAGAAAAATTTGTGAATATGATTAAGTCTGAGCCAAGAAGATTTATAGCTCAGGAGGTTATCGACTTTAAAGATATTGATATTTTTGACAACGGAAGTCGAGTTCCAAGAAAGGCAGATTTAAGAGCATTTGTTCTTTCCGGAGAAGATACAAAGGTTTGGAAATCAGGACTAACGAGATTTTCAAGAATTCAAGATTCATTTATAGTAAACAGTTCTCAGGGAGGAGGTTTCAAGGATACATGGGTATTATCACATTAGAAAATATTGACAGGCTTGTGTGGCTTGGCAGATATACCGAGCGAGTAAACTCTACTATAAGAGCATATTTTGACGGTCTTGACAGCTTTATAGACGGTGACGAAAACTTTTATAAGGTGTTATGCAAACAGCTTGATATTCCGGATATTTACGATAATGCAGAACATTTTACAAATGATTTTCCATATAACGAAAATAATTTCAATTCTATAATCAGTAACCTTAACAGAGCATATGATAATGCTATTGTTATGAGAGATTACATTGATACAGAAACTCTTGCATATATTCAGCTTGCTATCTATGATATTCAGAGAGCAAAGCAGGGCAAATCATCTGTAAGAGATTTGTATTCTGTTGTTGACCATATTATGGGTTTCTGGGGATGTGTGGATGACAGAGTAGATGACAGAATTGTCAGAGCTGCACTAAGAGCTGGTAAAAGAATTGAAAGAGTGTATCTTTACCTCAGCTTTAACAAACCAGCAAATATAATTCTCAGAGAAATAAACCTTATGGAAAACAGAATCAATCAGATTGGAATGAAGTACAATCCGGTAGTGCTTGACACTATGAAGACAATGCTTGAATCCCCTGATTTTGATTACAGTATAGGTAAGCTTTTGTTTTATAAATTATTTGAAGAATAAAAAAATATATCTCTGTGTATTTGATTTTAAAGGATTTTAATGTATAATATATGATATAGGGATTTTCTTTATATTCAGATATGAGAGGAAGATTATTATCAATAGCTTAGATTTCAATTACACACTTAATAATTGTCTTAATTCAGATGTCAATGAACACTTTTTCACTCTTAAATGTGTTCCAAGAAACACACAAAGGCAAAGAGTGGATGAAGTTAATGTAAAAATAAATGGTACAGATAATTTTACTACTGATACAGACTCTTTCGGAAACATTGTAATTAACGGTAGTATAATGCAGCCACACAACGAATTTGTTGTTGAAATAAGTGGCAGGGTTACTACTGGTTTGGATATTTTTGAAGAATCTGACTTTGACAATATAGCAAGTAATATTTTTAAGTATCAAACTGATTATACAAAGGTTGGACATTTTATTAAAGAATATAATAGTCAACTGCAAATTACAGGTGACAATCCATATAATGTAGCTCTGGAATTAATGCATAGACTTTACGGTGACTTAAGTTATATTAAAGGCTCAACGGATGTAAATACTACAGCCGAAAAAGCTATGGAGAAAAAATGTGGAGTGTGTCAGGATTATGCACATATTATGCTGTCAATACTGAGGCTTAGGAATATTCCTGCAAGATATACAGTAGGAATGTTTGTTGGAGAAGGGGAAACTCACGCATGGGTAGAAGTTCTCTCAAATGGCAGGTGGTATGGTTTTGATCCGACTAATAATTTACTTATTGATGATAATTATATAAAAATATCCTCAGGCAGAGATGCAACAGATTGCAAGGTTAATAAAGGTGTTTTCAAAGGCTTGGCTTTACAGTCACAGACTGTAGGTCTTATAGTAACAAAACAGCAATAACACATAGAGGTGTGCATCGGCTTTCGAGGAAATAAAGAGTGAAAGCAGAGGGGAGTACCTCTGCTTTTAATTTTGCCTTATAGAAAGGATATAAAAATGATAAAGGTTGCATCAGTTAATCTTCCGGTTGATGAAGAATTAACTATAAAAAAAGAAAGAATAGTGCCGATAAATTCAACCGGCAAGGAAAAAAGAATAAGCATTGTTACTGGTACACATGGCGACGAGCTTGAGGGTCAGTATGTTTGTTATGAACTGAACAGAAGAATCAAGAAAAACATAGAATGTCTGAAAGGAATTGTTGACATATACCCAGCACTCAATCCGCTTGGAATTGACTCTATTACAAGAGGAATACCTGCTTTTGACCTTGATATGAACAGAATATTCCCAGGCTCAGAAAACGGAATTATGGCGGATTATCTGGCACATAAGATTGTTGAAGACATCAAAGGAAGTGCATTGTGTGTTGACATTCACGCAAGTAATATTTTCCTTATGGAAATACCGCAAATCAGAATTAATGAAATTACAAAGGAAGAGCTTGTGCCACTTGCAAAAATGATGAATGTAGATTTTGTATGGGTGCATTGTGCAGCTACAGTTCTTGAAAGTACTCTTGCATATTCACTTAATGATGTAGGAACACCTACACTTGTTGTAGAAATGGGTGTGGGTATGAGGATAACTAAAAATTATGGTGACCAGCTTGTAGATGGTATTCTGAATACTATGAAAGAGATGGGAATGTGGACAGGAGAAGTAAACTCTGTTCGTGAACCTATAATTTCCTATGATGAGGATTTTGAAGTTAATTTTATTAACGCATCATCTGCCGGTGTGTTCATTCCTGCAACAAAGCACTGGGTTAATCTTAATAAGGGTGACCATGTTGGCGATATAGTTGACCCATTAACTGGCGAAGTGCTTGATGAAATTCATTCCCCATGCAGCGGAATTCTGTTTACACTAAGAGAATATCCTGTGTGTGACGAGGGTTCATTGATTGCAAGAATACTTGAAAGGGATGAGAAAATATGAAAAAGACAGTTCTTTATGAAATGAAAAACCTCTATCGTGACAATATGAGGGTTACAGGATATGAATTTGGCTGTGGTGAAAAATCAGTTTGTGTTGTCGGCAGTACAAGAGGTAACGAAATTCAACAGCTCTATACCTGTGGTCTGTTGGTAAAAACCTTGAAGAGAATTGAAAAAGCAGGGCTTATTAACGAAAATAAAAGCATTATAGTTATTCCATCAATAAATTCTTCTTCAATGAATATCGAGAAACGCTTCTGGCCTACTGACAATACAGATATTAACCGAATGTTTCCTGGATATAATCTTGGTGAAACCACTCAGAGAATTGCTGGTGGGGTTTTTGAGAAAATCAACGATTATGAATATGGTATTCAGTTTGCATCATTCTTTATGCCTGGTAAATTTTTGCCACATGTAAGAATGATGATGACAGAAAATACTGATATTGAGGATGCTAAAAAATTCGGATTACAATACATAGTAAAGCGAACCCCTCGTCCATTTGACACTACTACATTGAACTATAACTGGCAGATGTGGGGTACTAAAGCGTTTTCAATTTATACTCACGAAACAGAAAATCTTGATGAAAGCTCTGCAATGACAGGTGTTTATGCTGTACTGAACTTTTTATCTCAGTCAGGTATTATAAATTATTCTACGCACAGAGGATACAATTCAAGCATTATAGATGCAGACGAGCTTTATGATTTACAAACACCTGTTGCAGGTATTTTTCATCCACTTTGTAGTGTTGGCGACAGTGTTTCAAAGGGCCAGCTTTTATCTAAAATAATCGACCCATATGAGGGTAAGGTTCTTGCGGAAATCAAAGCTCCTGAATATGGTAATGTGTTCTTTATGAACAATAAACAGCTTGTATATGCAAATCAGATTCTGTTTAAGCTTACAGATGATTATACAATTATCAGAAAAGCTGAAAATTCAGAACAGCAGTAAATATTGATTTAAATAAGTGATGACTAACCAAAAGTTTTTTTGGTTTAATTTAATAGTTTGTTTACCGCTAATTCTAAGAATTGGTTGAGAGAAATGATTTTATAATTGTGTAGTTATTTAAAGCTGTTCTTTAGCGAGAATAGGTATTATGAGTTGAACTATATTATATATTATTTCATCAGAAAATCAAGGTATTTTATACAGACTTTATAATTTTAATATATAATCCTAAGTTATGGTATTAAAATAAGAAATGTTATTTGTGAGGTTTAATGCTATGTACACTTTAAGGATAATTATGTATATATAAAGTTTTGGCAGAGAGGCTGTCAAACTAATAGAAAAATGGAGCTGAGCCAAATATGAATGATTGGCAACAGCTCCATTTTGTAGTCTAAAAATAATCGGTACACATATTGTTATGCATACCGATTAATATGTATTATATTTTATTACGATTCTTTTTTTACATCTAATATACCAGTTGTTTTATTAAATGTAAATTTATAAGTACCACCTGAGGCAATGAGTAAAACATCTTTTTTATAGTCTGTTTTCATAAGATGATAACCATTGTCGTTAATAATGTATCCACCGCCAAGTGGAACACCCTTATTATTGATTTTAAAGTGATAAGCTCCTTTATCTATTTGTATTGTTGCTGTTGCTATATCGCTTGTTCCGTTGTTGTCATTAAGCTCAGTATCTTGAAAATCGCCCTCAAGCTTAAAGTCTTCCTCATAATTTAAATCATAATGAGCAAACAATTCATTTGTATCATAGTTGAAAATAAATGAGTAAACATAATCAGAACCTAAATAGCTTTTGCCTAAATATAAAGTCTTGTCATAGTTTTCACTCATCGTAATTTTTTTTGTTCTCCAACTACTTCTTATATTTTGAGAAGTTTGAACTCCTAAAATCTTTCCATTTTTTGATATTGCAAAATATTTTGAAGAGAAGAATTTAGAGAAAGTCAAACCATTGGCTACATAATAGCTTGTACCCTCAATATGCTTGAATTTTATATAAACATCGCCTACTGTGTAAATTTCAGGCAATTCACCAATACGCTTTATCATAAAAACATTTGTTTTGTTGTTGAAAATAAATCTATATATACCACCGGAAGCTACAAGCTTAATCGGTCGCTTGTATTTTGAATCTGTTGTCAATCCTCCGGTAGTGGAAGTTTTTTCTTTTGGTGATTTATTTCCTGTTTTGTTAACTGACAACGGTGGCGAATTTAGCTGTGTAACTGAGATTGAAAAAACTTCAGAAGGTATATCAGAAACAAAAGTATTCTTTTGTGAGCCAAATGCTCCTTATGAAAAGCCTCATATTGAAAAGAATCACACTTTATTAAGAGATATTCTTCCAAATGGGTCTTCTTTTGATAACCTTACACAAGAAAAAATTAACACTATATTTTCACATATCAACGCTGTTAAGAGAAAGCAGTTTTATGGTAAAAGTGCTTATGTGGACTTATGTCAATACCTTGGACACAAAAAGTTAAACAGATACTATGCACATAA
>JAKSRB010000062.1 GCA_024403825.1 Ruminococcus sp.
TGGTTGAGATGCTGAACATAGTAGCTGTTACAATCTCCACAACCGCCTGTAATATCCGCCAGCATACTTGTCGCCATTAATTTCATAATATCCTCTCCAGAAAAAGTAAAATATAATTCTAAATTGCTTTTGATTTTAAAAGAAATTGAAACAGAAATGCCAGCAATCAAAATGGCAACCACACTCATTAAGGACTTATATCTACAGTTAAATTATATCAAATATTTTATATAAATCAAGAGCGAAAATAAAAAACGCACAGAAATCAATTTTCAAAAATGACCAATAATTTTCAAAATATTATTTGAATCAAGTGAGCAATCAAGCATAATTTTTGATATAGCTTTTTTAGATTGAGTATCGGATTTGAAGAGTTTGATTAGGTTGATGGCAGTTTAAAAATCCCAGTCTGGGATATATTCTGTACTGGCGGAGGCTAAATCCTGAGTAAATCCGTTTAAATCAAGATTTATTAATTCTCGCTTTACCTTTTCATATTCTCGCCTTGTTATAGTGCGATTTAGCTTTGAATATTCATTTGCCTTTCCCGTTGGTACATACTGGCACATAAGGCTTACCATTACCTGCTGATTATAATTCTTTTTGATAATTCCCAACACATCTATACTGTTCCTTGTGTGTGCAGGTAATATCAGATGTCGCACAATTACTCCTTTTTGCATTATTCCTTCGTCATCAATTTTTGGTGTGCCTACCTGAAATATCATTTCTTTTATTGCTGATGTTGCTGTGTGTACATAGTTCGGTGCTGATGACAGCTTTTCAGCAAGCGTATCATCACTATATTTAAAATCAGGCAGATATATGTCAACTAATCCGTCAAGCATTTTTAATGTTCGTGGGCTTGTGTATCCGCTGCAATTATATACTATCGGAATATTTGGCTTATATATGTCAAAGCTTTTCAGTATTGCTGGTACAAAATGGTCTGCCGTTACAAGATTTATGTTATGTACCCCCTGTGCCTCTAATATTTTATAACACTCAGAAAGCTCCTTTGGTGTAATATATCGCCCCTTATTTTCTGTAGATATTTCATAGTTCTGACAATAAATACACTTTAATGTACAGCCAGAAAAAAATATCGTTCCACTTCCTTTTGTACCGCTGATGCAGGGTTCTTCTCCGTAATGCGGGGCTACCCTTGCAATCATTGGCAATGTTCCCAAACCACAAAAGCCTGTTCCATAATGTTCTGTTCTTTCTGCATTGCATTTTCTTGGACATATATTACATATCATTTTTTATCACCTATGCAATTATATCATCTATATGAAAACAAGGCAACACCATACAAAATTTTATTTGTATAGTGTTGCCTTGCTATGAATAATTATTATGTACTTATATATTATATGCAGAAGTCTGTCAGGTAATCCTCTATTATATCATCAAGATGACACAATTCAAGCTGTAATTCATTGCACATTTCAATCAGCTTTAATATGTCTGCCTTATTGTCCGTAATATTAGCAACAGATTTTATTAGCTGTTGACCTTCAAATGCATCAATTCCGTATTCTGAAATGTTATGATTTTTAATACCGCTCAATTTATAAATAACCATACAAAATAAATCCCATCCTTGCGTGTGAACCTCAGTCACTAACAACATAATATCATTAATTTTAGAGGTTGTCAAGTGCATTGTTGTAATAAGATAATATTGTTACATTATTGTAATAAATTGGATAAAATCTAACCATTAATTACGATTATTAACTTATATTTTGCGGTTTATGGTGTATTATTATGATTTAAAAGTTGCTATTGTGTAATATATAGTAAAATTCTGTAGAATAAAATCATCATTAAATTTTTGGATTATTGTAAGCGATATTAAAAAATTGTCGAATTTATAAAATTAAAATCGCAATATTGTACATATTTGTATTTTGAGCTGTTTTATGCTCTTTTCACATATTATTTTTTGTCACTTGTCTATTATTCACAAAATTTGTAACTAAAATTTTCTTTGCTATCATTGCGTTTTATTCTATATTAGAAAAATTTTCCCTTTGCCCTTATGTACAATATAATTGAGTAGTTATGCAGTTTTTGTTTTCTGCTATTTTTACTTAATTTATTTTTTAGGAGTGATTTCAATGAAACTACGCAAGGCTTTGTCATTTGTACTTGCCGTTGCAATAGCTGCAAGCTCTGCTACCTTTGCCGCTAATGCTGTTACAACCGATAAAGGTTCTGTATCAGCCGGCAACTACAGCAATGCAGGCTATCTTGAAAATTATGCAAGCAGTGCGTACAATGAGTCAGGGCTTGGCTCTACCTACAGTGCCTCTTCCACTACATGGAAAACCTGGTCACCTGAGGCTTCTTCCGTTAAGGTTAAGCTTTATGCAACAGGTTCTGACAGCGAGTCAGGTGCTAAGGTACTTGGTACACACGCAATGACCAAAAACAGCTCAACAGGTGTCTGGTCACTTAATCTTTCTGGTGACTACAAGAATGTGTATTATACATATCTTGTAAATGTGAATGGTTCAGAGAATGAAACACAGGATGTTTATTCAAAGGCAACTGGTGTAAATGGTGCTCGTTCAATGGTTGTTGACCTTTCTTCTACTAACCCTGAGGGCTGGAACGAGGATAAACACATTTTGTTTAATAGTGCGGCTGAGGCTGTTGTGTGGGAGGTTCATGTTCGTGACTTTTCCGCATCCGACACTTCAGGTGTAAGCGAAGAAAACAAGGGTAAGTATCTTGCCTTTGCTGAGGGTGGTACTACACTTTCTTCTGACAGCTCTGTTTCAACTGGTATTGATTATCTTGTTGAGCAGGGTATCAACTGTGTTCAGCTTCTTCCTGTTTATGACTTTGAAACTGTAAATGAAACTATTCAAAGCTCTTCAACAAACCGCAACTGGGGTTATGACCCTAAAAACTACAATGTTCCTGAGGGTTCATATTCTTCAAATCCTTATGACGGTAATGTTAGAATTACTGAGTTCAAGCAGATGATTCAGGCACTCCACGACAGAGGAATTTCTGTTGTAATGGATGTTGTTTACAATCATACATATTCAACAAACTCTTGTTTCCAGAATACTGTACCTAATTATTATTACAGAATGACTTCTGGTTCAACCTTCTCAAATGGCTCTGGTTGTGGTAACGAAACTGCATCAGATAAGCTTATGTACAGAAAGTATATGATAGAGTCACTCAAGTACTGGGCAAGTGAATATCATATTGACGGTTTCCGTTTTGACCTTATGGGTATTCATGATGTTGATACAATGAATGCCGCTCGTTCTGCTCTTGACGGCCTTTATGCAGACGGCTCAGGTAAGAAAATCCTTATGTATGGTGAGCCTTGGACAGGCGGTTCAGTAGCTATTTCAAATGGCTGTACATCTTCTCAGATTTCAAATCTTGACCCAAGAGTTGGTATGTTCTGCGACAGATACCGTGATGCTATCAAGGGCGGTACTGATGATGCTACAACAGGCTTTATTCAGGGCAATAATGAAAAAACTTCAACTGTAGCAACAGGTGTTTCAGGTAAATGCTTTGGTGCAAAAGCACCTTCTCAGACCATTGCTTATGCTGATGCTCATGATAACCTTATATTATGGGATAAAATCTTAAAGAGTAATGGTGTTGCAAACTATAATTCAACTGAGTCTTACCTTAAAGGTCAGGTTCAGGAGGTTATGGGACTTCTCCTTACATCACAGGGTGTTCCGTTTATGGTTGCGGGTTCAGAGTTCTGCCGTACAAAGCAGGGTGACTATAACAGCTATAAATCAAGTGATGCTGTAAACTGTATCGACTGGAGCAGAGTTAAGACCTATGCTGATTCAGCTGCTTACTATAAGGGACTTCTTGCTATTCGTGAGAATTACTCTCCAATGCATGGCAGTAACTTCAGCACACCTAACTTTGTTTCACAGTGGGGTGATGTTGTTGGTTATACTTACTCAAACGGCACTTCAGGCGAATGGGGTAAGGTTTGTGTTCTTGTGAACAGCGGTTCTCAGGCATGGTCAATCAACCTCGGCAGCAGTGGCTGGGTTGTTGTAGCTGACGGCAAAAAGGCTGGACTTACAAGCCTTGGCAATGTTGACGGCAACACATATTCAGTTCCTTCAAAGAGTGCTTGTGTGCTTGTTGAAAAATCTACATTTAATAATCTTAAGCCAAAGTCAGATGCTGTAAGTACTGTTACAATTAAGCATATTGATGATAAGGGTACAGTTCTCAAAACCTCTCAGGCTAAGTACAGAGCAGGTTCAACCTACCATGCTATTGCTGATTCATCTATCCTT
This sequence comes from Ruminococcus sp., assembly GCA_024403825.1. Classification (GTDB taxonomy): domain Bacteria; phylum Bacillota; class Clostridia; order Oscillospirales; family Acutalibacteraceae; genus Ruminococcoides. Next base: position 4,311 of record JAKSRB010000062.1, read on the forward strand.
TATGACTATGACCTTATTGGCACAACAGGTGCAACATCAGGCAAGGTTGAGGCTGGCAAAACTTATAATGTAACCTTTACATACAGCTCAACAGGTGTTCAGTCTGGCTACCTCAAGGTAAATTATGTTGACAAGAATGGTGCTAAGCTTAAGGATTCTGTTTCTTATCATCTCAGAGCAGGCGAAAGCTATTCTGTTCCAGCAGCTGAAATTATGGGATATTCTCTTGACACAAGCAAATATCCTGCATCATCTTATGGCACATTTACAGGTAGTGACCAGACAGTTACATTTGTATATAACGAGCTTTCTGCTTCTTCTACAGTAGTACACTACTATAACTCAAAGAACTGGGGTTCAATTCAGCTTTATTCATACACAGCAGGCGGTAAAGAGCCAAATGGTGCATGGGCTAAGGCTACAACTATGACAGGCGAGGGCAATAACTGGTATAAAGCAACTGTTCCTGCTTCAAGTGCATATGTAATGTTCCACCCTTCAACAGGTGAGGGACAGGAGCCTGCTCAGGGTTCTGACGGTTATGTGGTAGCAGGTGGCGAAGTATGGATTCAGAACGGCAGTATGAAGTTTAATTCAACTGTTGTTGTAAGCCATATTGATGCGGCTACCGGTAAGAAGCTTTCAGATGATATGGTTACATCTCCTGTTGTTACAAGTGGTGAAACATATAATACTGCACCACTTTCAGGCAGAACTGATGTTATTGTACCTGCAAATGCTAATGGCAACTATGCACCAGGTGTTGTAAATGTTGTATATCTCTATACATCAGATGTACCACCTGTAACAACTCCTACTACTTCAAATCCTGTTACAGTTCCAACAACTTCTACTCCTGTTACCCAGCCAACCACAGCTGGTGTTTATGTACTTATCGGTGATACTGATTTAAGTGGCAGAATAACAGTTGTTGATGCAACACTTATTCAGCAGTACCTTGTAATGCTAAGCACACTTTCAGAAGAGGCACTTGTAGCCGCTGATACTGACAAGGATACAAAGGTTTGTATTAAGGATGCTACAAACATTCAGAAGTATCTCCTTGATTTTGAAAATTATGCTTATGTTGGCACATATTCAGGCAGTGAGCCAACAGCTCCTGTAACAGTTCCAACAACTGAGCCTATTACTCAGCCAGTTACACAGCCAACAACTGCAACTCAGCCGGTTGGTAAGAGTACAGCAACATTCACAAACTCACTTTTCTGGGGTGGCACAATTTACTGTTATTACTGGTCTGATTCAAACAAATCTATGACAACATGGCCTGGACAGGCGATGACATTCTCATATAAAAATGATTATGGTCAGGATGTTTATACATTTGATGTTCCGTCAGATGCAACATTTGTAATCTTTACAAATGGAGGCAGCCAGACAGTAGATATTCCATTTAGTGGTTCTGCAAAATACTATGCAACAGGCACAAAAGATTCAATGGGTCACAGCGAAGTTAAGACCTGGTAAGCTCCATTTAATTTATTAGTGTTAAAATAATTTTTACGCCTATATATCTGTTCAAGGTATATGGGCGTATGTTTTTAGCATAAAAATATATGTTGATTAGCAAATAAATATTTTGGCGAAAATGTATATTATAAACTGATGTCTGTAACAAGTAAGTATGGTTTATAGTTGAATATTAATTTTGAATTGAAGTATTTTTACTGGTTTTAAAGCAAAATAAGTAATAATAATCATTTTGATGTTTAAATTACCAAAATTAATATTAATTATATACAAAGCAAACACCTGAGTTATAATGATAGAGCCTTGTACAAAATGCATAAAAAGTGGGCTTAAGATTTGTGAAATAAATGTATTGAAAAATCTGACAGTATATTATATAATATAGATGTTCAATAGACAGGGCAATTAATTTTATCAGCTGATTAATTGTTATCTGTCTGTAACGGATTTATATTTTTAAAAGAGAGGTAATTAAAAATGAAAAACAGTAAAAAAGGTTTTACACTCGTTGAACTCGTAGTTGTAATCGCAATTCTCGCAATCTTAGCTGCTATTGCTATCCCAGTAGTATCTAACACAATCAACTCATCAAAGGTTTCTGGTGCTGCTTCTGATGCTCAGACAATCGAACTCGCTCTTAAGGAAGCTGACGCTCAGATCGAAGCTGGCGATACTTCTGTATATGCAAGCGATGCTACAGTTTCTGATGTTTATTCACAGAAGGGTATTGCAGCAAACCTTTTACCAGGTGGCGATAAGGCTACTGTAAAAGTTGCTGGTCAAGACTATGTTCTTTCTTGGTCTGAAAATGCTAACAAGTGCCTTTATGTAGGTGATGATGGCGACATCCAGGGCAATGAACTTCCAGCTGAAGACTTTGCTGCTCTTGAAAATGTTGCAGTTGTTACACTTTTTGGTAGTAATGCAGACTAATTGATATTTGTGATTTATTAATGTATAGTTTTAGCTGATAACTGATACATAAACTTTAGCTTTAAACGGCTTGCTTAGGCAAGCCGTTTTTTGTTGTGTGTGAATATTACAATTATTCGATGAACTACGCTAAAAGTTTGTAATATTCACTAATTGCATTTGACAAAATTTACCTTAAATCTCACAAAATAGGTGATATGAATAATAATGGAAATATAAAAATATCTAATGTTATCAAATTTCAAAAATTTATTTGTATTTCAATATAGCAATACTGCTATATTGAAAAAAGACGCTTGTAATGCTATAATTTAAGTATTACAGGTTTGCTAAGTATGTAATTTACTTTACTTTAATTGTTTTATTAAAAGCATAATGTTAAAGGAGTTTTGAGATGAATAGAGAAGAAACAGAATTTGTTATATATATAATAAATGAAGTTGCAAATATGTTAGATAAATATCCGTCAAATGTTTACAAAGCAATGAATAAGACCGGATGTATAAGAGATTATCTTGTTCCTTTATATGATATTTTGCATACAATGAATTCAAGAATAGTTGCCAGCGATGTACTTAAATATGTAGAGTCAAGGGGTGTTAGCATATGATTGTTTTTCATGGCTCTAATATGTTAATATTCAAGGAGGGTTTTGAGGTGTAAATATGACAGAAAGTGAATTTGAAAGCTTTTATAAAGAACATCTTGAAGAGGATATTATATTTAAGCTTAGTGAACGAAATAATATTTCTATTGAAAAAGCTATGGATATTTACTATTCAAGCAAACTTGCTAATCAAATTTAAGATGGTGAGTATGGTGTACAATATCTTGATTGTTCTGTTCTTGTTAATGTTCTTGAAGGTGAAATAAAATAAGTAATAAATAAAATGACGCCAACTGCATAATGATAGTTGGCGTTTTTATATTGTCAGTTATACACAATAAAGATTTGTGTCCCATGCAGGTATATATGGGTGGTGTCGCAGATATATTTTATACTCTGGATTTATCTCCTTTATAAGATTTGCAAGTCTGAATATATCTTCAAATCTGTGGTATGCTGATATATTTAGCTTTGGCTTGAAATTGCGTAGGGTGTTTTGCAGTCCCTCAAGCATTTCGTAGTCTGCTCCCTCAACATCTGCTTTTATATATGTTGCTTTTAGTCCGCATAAAATATTGTCAACTGCAACTACTCTTGTTTTGGTTCCATTATCAGCTATGGCTGAGTTTCTGCCAGCCTTGTTGTTAAATTCAAGGGTTGTGTTGCAATTCCACGCACCTAACTCCCATAGGTCAACCTTTTCCATATTTTTACAGTATTTTTTCAGCTTTTCAAAATTTTTGTGGTTTGGTTCAAGTGCGGTTATCTTGCGGTATTTTTTATTACTGTATTGCAGAAACTCTTCGATTGTATCTCCATTATATGCACCCAAATCTACATATGCTTCGTTATCGCCAAGCCTTAGTATGTTTTGAAAAGCCTCGTCCTTTGCTGTTGTAATTTCGTCAAGCAATTCTAATTTTCCTGTATAATAAAAATTTAAAATATTTTTATATACTTTCTTTGATTGGTCGTCAGCAAGAATTTCATATACTTCATTTATATCGTTTGAATTTTCCTCGATAAACTTTTTATCAAATATTTTATCTCCGAATACAGGCACGCTCGGTACTAACATTGTGTGCTTTTGAGCTATATCCTTGATTTTGTTCATCACTTCATCAAGCTGACTTGCAAAACATAGGGCTATTGTAAAATCTTTATATTCCTGCTCAATTTCACTGAGCTTTTTTACCTTAAATTCTTTAAAGCTTTGTCCTCTTACAAATTCATCGCTTGCCATTACTCCGCTTGCTTTCATTCCGTATCTTTCAAATGCTTTCAGTACCTTGTCCGCTCCGTCACCCATTCCATATAGTATTATAGGATTTTGGCTTTCTTTCAGGGCTTCCCAAACGCTCATTGATTCATTTATTATCATTTCAGTTTTCCTCTTTTGTTTTTCTTCGCTTTAGTAGTTTTTTATATTTTACCCCTTTTCTGTGTTTTCTGCAACTCTTTCCGCTTGCTTACTCATAAAATTATTGCAAATTATGGTTTTTGCTGATATAATTGTTTTTATAGTGTTAATTAAACGCAAGCTCATTTGCTAAGGAGGTCACTTTTATGTGCCAGAAAAAACCATTTTATATTACTACACCTATTTACTATCCGTCAGGTAACCCGCATATAGGTCATTGCTATACTACTGTTGCCTGCGATTCTGTTGCAAGATACAGACGCATGCAGGGCTATGATGTTATGTTCCTTACCGGTACTGATGAGCATGGTCTGAAAATTGAACAGAAAGCCGCTGAAAAGGGTATTACTCCTAAACAGTATGTTGACGAGATTGTTGAAATTTTCAAGGGTCTTTGGGATTTTATGAATATCAGCTATGACCGCTATATCCGTACTACTGATGATTATCATATTGAAACTGTTCAGAAAATTTTTAAGGAATTATATGATAAAGGCTACATCTACAAGGGCGAATATAAGGGTAAATACTGCACCCCTTGTGAAAGCTTCTGGACTGAAAGTCAGCTTGTTGACGGTAAATGTCCTGAGTGTGGCAGAGATGTTACTGAGGCTAAGGAGGAGGCATATTTCTTTAAAATGGCTCCATTTGCTGAAAGAATAGAAAAGCTTCTCACCGAAACAGATTATTTACAGCCAAAGACAAGAGCGACTGAGCTTGTAAACAACTTTATCAAGCCTGGTCTTGAGGATTTGTGCGTATCAAGAACCACATTCAAATGGGGTATTCCGGTTACTTTTGATGAAAAGCATGTTGTTTATGTATGGATTGATGCACTTTCAAATTATATTTCAGCTCTTGGATTTGAAAATGAGAATTACTCTGATTTTGAAAAATTCTGGCCTGCCAATGTTCATATGGTTGCTAAGGATATTATGAGATTTCACGCTATAATCTGGCCTGCTATGCTTATGGCACTTGATTTGCCATTGCCTGAGCATCTTGCTGTACATGGTTGGATTACCTTCAATGGTCAGAAAATGTCAAAATCTCTGGGTAATGTAGTTGACCCATTTATACTCGGCAAGCGTTATGGTGCGGATGCTATCCGTTATCACATTATGCGTGAAATGGCTCTTGGAGCTGACAGTTCATTTTCAAATGAAATTATGATAAACCGCATTAATGCTGACCTTGCAAATGGTCTGGGAAATCTTGTTTCAAGAACAGTTGCTATGGTAGAAAAATACTTTGGCGGAACCCTGCCAACAGAGCGTGAAAGCGGAGATTTTGATGATGACCTTATTTCAACAGCTTTGTCAATAAAATCAGCTGTAGATGAATTTATTGATAAAACTCAGCTTAACAATGCACTTGCTGAAATATTCAAGCTTGTTTCAAGAGCGAACAAATATATTGATGAAACTGCACCTTGGGTAATCGCTAAGGACGAGGCTAAAAAAGCAAGACTTGCAGCCGTACTTTATAATCTTCTTGAATGTATCAGAATTGCAGCAACCCTGTTAAGTCCGTTTATGCCAGAAACAATGCCAAAGGCACTTGAACAGATAGGTGCTTGTGAAAAATGTGCAAGCTATGAAAATGCAGATAAATTCAATGTTATGCCTGCTGATATTACAGTTAAAAAGGGCGAAGCTCTTTTCCCTCGAATTGATGTAGATAAGGAAATTGAGGAATTGAACAGTATTATCAAAAATTCTGACGGTGAGAGTGAAGAAACCAAAAAGCTCAGAGAAGAAATTGAGGGTATTGCTCAGATTGGTATTGATGATTTTTGCAAGGTTGATTTGCGAGTAGCTGAGATTAAGGCTTGTGAGCCGATTAAAAAGGCTAAAAAGCTATTAAAGCTGACAGTATTTGACGGAGTAAAGGAAAGAACTGTTGCAAGCGGAATTGCAAAATATTATAAGCCAGATGAGCTTGTTGGTAAAAAGATTATTTTAGTGCAAAATCTTAAGCCTGCAAAGCTCTGTGGAGTTGAAAGCTGTGGAATGATTCTTGCGGCTACCTGCGGAGAAGATGTAAAGGTAATCTTTGTTGATGATATGCCGGCAGGAGCAAAAATTTCCTGATTTTTGTAAATTTATTATTTGATTTATAAAATATTAATCAGATAGAAAAATAATATTAATGTATAATATTTTATGATATGTATAAATTAGCCAAAAAGTCCTCTTTTACGAGGACTTTTTGCATATTGATAAAAATTCAGATTTTATTATTTTGTTTTTATTGACTTTGAATATTTGCCATATTATAATATATTTATCAAAATATAGGAG
>JAKSRB010000063.1 GCA_024403825.1 Ruminococcus sp.
TCAAATCCTTAAAAATAAATTCAGCCATAGGCGAGCGACAAATATTGCCGTGGCATACGAAAAGCACCCTAGTCATAAATTTTTCTCCTCCTAAATTGCCAAGATATGCCGAGAAATGCGAGTTTTTATCAGGTTTTCCGGGCATTCGATTTTTTCAAGTGTAAACTACATAATTGGCATATCTTTGCAAATATTAGCATTTCACAGCCGTGTGTAGTAGTAAAATCGTAGTAAAGGTGTCGGGTAATTACTACTAAGGTTTTGGGGTGTTCATTTGAACACCCTTTTTGCCCTAGGGGTGTTCACTTTTGCCTAGGGGGTGTTCACTATTTAACAAAGGGTGTGCAGATAGATTTTCACACACCCTTTTCATCATCAATTACTTCCACCACTTCGACATCATCAATGATTTCATCATCTTTATCTCCAGCAGAAAAATCACCCTCAAAGAACATTTTATATGCTCTATCTGCAATAATCTTAGTTTCCGCAAAATCTAATCCACCATTGATAATTGCACCAACTCCCGGAATCATCTTTCCGAGATTAAGTACACCTTTTTCTCCAAACTTTGTAATAAACCTAAATCCTATCTTTTGGTTTATCTTTACTAATGCCTTACCAGGAATCTTCTGTATAGCTTTTTCTGCCATTTTTACTCCGACCTTTATACCTGCCTGTTTCACTACTCTATTAACAGATACACCTGCTAAGCAAGCATACACAAAGGTCTGAACCTGATCACTATTCAAATCATACCCGGCTAAATGTGCTGTGCAAGCAATCATTCTCATTTGAACATAAAGAACACTTCCTATATTAGCAGGAATTGTTACTGGCATAGTAATTGCTCCACCAAATCCTGTTATAAAACCCGATGTAGTGCATTTAGCAATCTGGTTCTTAAGCATAGCTTTGGCAGCTTTCTTTTTATCTTTTTCCTTCTTTAAATAATCCTCTGCAAATTGCTCAATTGGCGGACTTATCTTATTTATACCGTGTAGAGACTTATCATAGCAAGCATCCAACATTTTCATAATGTCAGCTTGTGTTATAAGTTTTTTCTTCTCCTCTGCCATTTTAATTCTCCATCCTGTTTATTATCTCAAAATATATCTCATCTACTTCTTTTATCTGATTTATTAATAGAAACTGTATGAATATAAAACTTATTTTCAAATTCCTCTTTTAGTTTACTTCTCATAAATAACTCGCTAACTTCATTTACCATTTTTATTATGTCATATGCATCTTTTACAGTCTTAGCTGTATCCCAAATGACAGTAAATAATGCGATTATACTGCCCTCATAAATAGAATTAGCTTTGACATCTACAATTACATCATCAAAATATGTGTTAAATTCACTCTTCATAAGAGGAATTAATTCTACTACTATATCTTTAAGATATTCAATATGAGCAGTTTCGCAGTTTTCACAATTCATATTTCGATATACTTTTTACACCGTATGAGTTTATTTTCATCCCACTCAATCTCCATTTTGAAAGATAATGCACAAAGTTTTTTTCTTGTCATTTTATTATCGCTCCAAGTAAAATATTGCATAATAATACACGTTTTGTGTAATAGCTTACTTAATAATCCAATGAACATTTTTCCGTATTCATCAATTTCAAAAACACCCTGCCAACCACACAGTCAGCAGAGCATTTACATTGTAGCTTCATAAATATTAAAGCTTTGAAAAACCATAGCTATTTACAAGTGCTTCAATCTTTTCTCCTCTTTCACACAACAAGCAATGCTGGGAATTGTAGCTTGAAAATCCTTCAAGGTCATTAGGGTCAAATATAGAATTAACTGGGTACCCCTGACAACTCTCTACTGTCGCAAATATTGCTGATACTCCTACTACCCTACCTCCATAATAATTTATAGCTTCTATTGTGCTTTGTGCAGTCTTTCCTGTTGTTACCGATGCTGCCAATATAAGTACATGCTTTCCTGCTATCATTGGTATGAGATTATCTCTGAACATTAACTGTCCACCAACTGTATATTCGGGGGAAACTACATATACTGTCTGATGTGCATTCATATTTACAAAATCTTCTTTTGTCAATTCATTTGCTATACAAGCTCCGATTACTTCTGTACCGTCAACACACAATATTGTATCTATTATTGTTGTTAGCTGATAACTTGATACCAATTCCTTAGCTACTGCCTTTGCTTCGGATATACGAGTTTTTTGCGTTGTTACATCAATAAAGTAATTTGTATGGCTGTGTGTGGTTGCAAAATGCCCCTTTGCTACACGCAAAAATAGATTTTTATTCTTTGTCCTGATTTTGTATAACTCTGACATTTATATTTCCTCCATTCAGAATGTTTTGTTTAGTTTGTAACTATGTAATTATTTTACACTATTTCAGTTAAAATTGCAATGGTTTTTTATGTTTTTAACAAATATTTTGTATTATTATTAAAAAATTACTACTAACACTCTCTGCAAGCATTAGTAGTAAACAACACAATATATTATATTTAATTCCTTATATTTTGTCTTCAACCCTATAACAACGAACAGTAATTCTCTTTGTACCATCATATGTACAGGTAAACAATGTTAAATCCCAATCGTTCGTAGTTGTTTTTATAGTCATTTGCTCTTCCATATCTGGACTTAATGATTCTATCCAGCCAAGCTTATAATGATATTCGTTATTCTCACAATCTTTAAAATATATATCAGTATCAACTGGCAGATTTTTTATGTAACCAAAATGGCTTGCATAATTATGTGCAGCTATGACCATATTATTCTGATATACCGAACCGTTAAACAGACATGGGGCAATCATCAATCTTTGATAATCCCATTCAGCCATTATTGGTAAATCTAAATCTAAATATGGGATAGACAATGTACCTATATATTCATAACCATCTATTTCTATGGTTGGCATTTCCCTGTACGGAATATTATTTGGAAAGTTACTTTCACTTTCTTCTATTGCCTCGTCTAATGATGCAAAAATTTTCTGAGAGCTCTTTCCTGCCCTATCAGAATCCCATATATTATATGATAAAAGCGAAAGGGCCGCAGTTATTAACAGCAGCCCTATTATAATAAAAATTTTACCTGATTTATTCATCTTATTATCAATGCTTCTTTCTAACAGCAAAACCTATTGCAATACAGATTATACCTGCAAAACTCAATATTGATACTGGCCACCAAAGCTGACCTGTTTGTGGTAAATCTGGGGTATTAGGAGATGTAGTAGGAACTGTAGGATTTGAAGTTGGAACAGTTGTTGAAATTGGAGATGTTGGATTAGTATGTTCTTCCTCAGGTCTGTAATTTGTTACCACATAGTGTAAATCAGAACGCTGAACTGTAACATAATATCCATCAGGAACTATAAGCTCAATGATTGACCAAGTGTCATTTACATCTAAGCCATCCCAAGTATATTGCCATTTATTTGAATCATTTAAATCAACAATTTCATAAACATCAGAATTTCTAAGAAGTCCAATGGTTACGGTTTCAGGTCTTTTGGCATATCCTTTATCATCCCATACCTTAAGAACTGAAAGCGAAATGTCCTTATTGTCCTTAAATACAGATGAATATTTAGCCTCGGCATCGACTATATAATGTTCTTCACCTAAATCATCAATATAAGGCAGAGAAACAACCATTGCTTCTGGCATATAAATATATTTATCAACATAAGAATTATAGCCAGCAATCAAATAAACACCTTTAGATAAATTATCAAAAATACAAGTGTTATGTTCATCAGTAAAATTCTGCATAAGAGGTTTGATATTTTCATCAGCTCTCAAATAACCGCATAACTGATTTGCTAAATTATTATCAAAACCCTTAAAATCATTAGTAATCATATTAATATACTTCATTACCTCAGGATAATAAACAGCACCAGTATCAGTAACATCTGCAATCTGATAAATCTCAAATTCCGCATCCTTAACTACATAATTAACCGCAATAGAACCAGTCTTGCTTTCTTCATTTAAATCTGAATTTTCAACCGCAAGACCAGTTGTAGCAAAGGATAAAATCAGCACAAAAAGCAATAACGCTGAAGTTATAATTTTAAGCTTATAGGACATCTTCATTACGCCAATCTCCTTTTAAAAATCATTTACGCTCTCATTTTTATGTTTAACTCTAAAAATAATAATAACTACAAAAATTAATATAAGCAATGGAACTGCAATAACTGGTGCAACCATTACAGGTTCAATCTGCATAGCATCTGCTGTAACTCTTACAACAGATGATTTGCTGTTATTTTCAATCCTATGTCCTCTTACAAGAAGGCGATGTGTATTCAATCCATATGGTGTACAAGTTACTAAGGTACACAAATCTTTGCCATCTTCAATAAGAATATTATCTGTATCATCAGGATTTACTATACGAATCTGGTCAACCTCATATGTCAGGGTTTCATCTAAAACTCTAATTAGAAAAGTATCACCAATTTCAAGCTTATCAATATCAGTAAACAGCTTGGCAGAACTCAAGCCCCTATGTCCTGATATTACACAATGAGTACTCTTGCCACCTACAGGAAGTGATGAGCCTTGTAAATGACCAATCGCAACTTGCAAAACACCTTCATCAATACCATGATAAATTGGTAAGGTGCAACTGATTTTAGGTATATCAACATATGCCATAACACCAGTACCTGCAATATTTAACTCCTGTTCGTATTCAGAAACTTCTTCATCAGTTAAATTCCAATGAGTTGGACCTGAAGCAAGCTTTTTATTATACTCAATAGCTGAGTTAATAATACTTTTATAATCATCAGTACTCAACTCTGCAACCTCAGAGGCATAGCGAGAAATTTCTTTTGATTGATTTAAGTTATTCAAATAATCACTAATTGTAGGATACAACAGTAAGGAAAGCCCTGCAAGTAATATAATGAATATAAAAATTGTAGAAATTTTGTTTTTCATTTTGCAAGGTTCTCCTTACTGTTGTATTGGCTGTTAAGCCAATACAACAGATAATAGATATTAAAAGTTAATATCAAAACTCTAAATCATTAGTTCTTAGCACGCTTTTTGATAATCATAACAGCTGCAAGTACTACAAGAGCAAGACCAGCAACATAAATCATCATTGTACCTGTGCTACCAGTAAATGGAAGAATGAATGTTTTTGTGTTGAATACATCAAAAGTAATCTCACCAGCATCTGCACATTCATCTGTATCAGTTGAAGTAATAGCAGCTACTGTTTCAGCACAATTTAATGTAGCAGTAAGTGACTTTAATGCTTCCTTAGCTTCAGCATCTGTAGCCACATCCCAAGTCTGGCAATTATCTGGATCAACTACACAAAGAAGTCCACTCTTTAATTCAACTTCGATTGACTGTGAGAGTAAACGATAGCCGTCTGGAGCCTTTGTTTCAGTAAGTGTGTATTTACCAGCATCAAGACCCTTAGCTGAGAATGTACCGTCATCACCATATGTGATAGTAAATGACTTACCTGTCTTAGCACTTGTGAGTGTAAACTCTGCACCAGTAAGTGGGTTCTTTGTTACGCTGTCTTTCTTAGTACCTGTTACCTTGTATGTAAATACGATAACTGTATCATCAGGTGTCTTACTCTTATCCTCTTCCTGATCGTCAGAACCATCACCCTTATAATTTGGGTTGTTTGAGAATTTGAGTGAACCAGTATTCTTGTTACCTGGACGACCTAAAACAGCATCATCATTAAGAACAGCAGTATATTCAACTGCAACAATACTTGTTGATTTAACTTCTGCAACATCCTTTAAGTTTTCAAACTTGATTGAGAAAGATGAAGCATCATCAGTTACAATATATTTGCTTGAATCAACGAGAGTTACATTAGCATCAGCTGTATCATATGTACCTTTATCATTTTGTACAGGATACTCACCAGCAGAATTTGCATTTAATACATATACATTGTAGTTCTTCTGATTTGTTAAGCCAGTACCCATTGTATCGTTGAACTCATAGAAATATGTCTTGTACTCATCATAGTTGCTTGCTACTGTACCTAAAAGCTCAAAGTAAACTGTTTCACCAATTTCATAGTCAGCAGTATCATTGAAGCCTGCACCATAAGTTAAGCCTTCATTCTTAATTCTGTCACCAGCAGTACTTATGTCATTTGAATCATCATATGAATTTTCATATACTTTCTTCTCGAGCATTGGATAGTCAGCTTTTGAAGTGATGTTAAGTGCACCGTCAGTTACCATATTGAGAAGTGAAAGGTTGAATGCATCTGGATCAGTAATTGTTGTTGTATCAACAATGAGGTAGTAACCAGCAGGAACAGTTGCTGTTGTAGCAATAGCATCACCTGTTCTAAACTGATCAGCTAACTTAGCAAATGCTCTTGTTTCAGCTGAGTATTTATCAGCTGTATCAGAAGAAAATACTTCAGGATTATCATTAAGAACCTTAGCAACTGCATCAGCAGATTCGTCTGTATTTTCAGCAACAATACCCGTAAAGTAAGTCTTTAAAACATCAGAAGTCTTTAATGCATTGATGAAATCAACCACCTTAATGTTTGAACCCCATTTTACATTTGTAAGATAATCAGTACCAGCTTCATAATCTGCTGTAAAAATCTGATAAGCAACAAAAGTATGCTCATCAACATCTACTGGTGTAGATGCAGCAGAAGTTGGCTTAGTTACTTCTGTAGCAAGTGCTGTTACTGCAACGGATGATGCGAGAACAGCACACATAGCTACTGCACTAACTCTTTTTAACATTTTCATATTTTTTTCGCTCCTTCATAATATTTGAAAAATTAATATAAACAACTTCAAAACCACAAGCCTGTACACAAGCCTCAGATATTATCCTCCTTTCGGCGGAAATATCTTATATACATAAAACAGATAGCTGTTACCACAAGAATTGCACCTGTTAATGTCAAATATAATGTACCATTACCACCTGTAAGCGGTAAAGTATATTTTTCGGTATCTACAACGGTTATATCAGCATTATAGCTATTGCCGTCTTTAACAAATGATTTAATCGCATCTGGTTCAACGCCATACTTTGCAGCCAACTCAGCTTTTACAGTATCTACATTTCCAGAATTATTTGTAAAGAAAAAGTAGATTTTCTCTGAGCTTAATGCATATCCTTCCGGTGCTTCCTCTTCCTGAATATAATATAATGTATCTTTAGCATATATTATACCTTTTTTAGCATTTGTTGTAAACAGCATTACACCGTCTTCACCAAAGTCACCAGATTTTTCAGATGCAATATGTGTTCCAAGTGCATCATATAAACCGTATGTAGCTCCATTCAATTTAATATCGTTATTAGCTAAATCAACCTTATTTATCTTGACATTATATTGAACATATCTCCAGCGGTTGATTGCACTTGAGGATTTAGTGAATGATGGATTACCAGGATTATCTGAGCCAGTATCAGTGCTAAGATTAATTGATACACTATTAGACATACCCGCCGTACCATCAATAGGCTGAGCATCATATTTCAATGTGTACATACTCTGACCCAGAGCATTCTGATTTAACACAATTTTAAGTGTGCAACCAACAGTTTCATTGCCTTCTTTGTTAAGCATAATTTCTGTTGAGTAATCTTCAAGAGGCAAATCAACACCATCACGCTTGACAACAAGTGTACCAGCAGCATATATAAGGTTGGTCATAACATCATTAATAGTTAATGATTTCAGATAGCCACCTGCCCCATCACCAATTTTTGAATAATCAAATTGTTTATTCTCATTAATGTTGATAGTATAGTGCTTAGCATAGTCATCACTCGCAGATGTACTCTGGTTAACAGATTTATCAAGTGATTGCTTAACACCTACTACATGAGCATCAGCAGAATCTTTCAAGGCTTTAGAACCTAAATGCGAGTTTGATTCACCTGAAATAGTAGCATAGTTATTATATGTTACTTCATTAGCACCAGTTTCATATAAAGAGCCCATTATAGATGCACCATCATAATCGCCACCATAAACAGTATCCTCTGCATATGCAATAAGAAGTTTACTGTTTACATCCAATGACCAGCAAGCTGACCAGCCTGCATCTGCATATTCTTTTGGAAAATGATTGTTAGTTGCTTTAGATATTGAATTACAACAATTATTCTCACTATCCCAATTATAGCAGGTACTTTCTGTACATTCTGATCTATTTAATAAATATACATTCTTAGCATCAGATTCTTCGTCAATCCAATATGCAAATTTTGCAGAACTATCATCATAAACTTCTGATATTTTATTAACAGATATAAAATTATTAAGATAGTACTTGTAATCTATAATGCCTACTTCTTCATCATCATTAATTCCATAAATTGGTATCTCTGTGTATTCAGCATATCTCAAACCTTCTGCTTCTTCTCCAGTGATTTCCTGCTGATGTTCCTTGTCTGAATAGTAAAGGAAGAAATTAGCATTTTTTAGATTGTATGAATACAAATCGCTCAAATGATATGGATGAATATTTGACTTATCATAAATATTCCAAACAAAATTCTCTCCGTCTTTTCTTCTAAGAGGAATGTCTGCTGTAATTTCAAAGTGGAATTTACCGTCTGTTGAGTGTTCTGTAGGTTCAAAATAATAACCGTCTTTTTTTATTCCAACTGACACTATCTGATTAAAATTCAAATCAAGAGTAATATAACCGTCAAAATTCTGTACATTTGGATCTGTAAACTTTAAATATATATAATCAACATTTTTTTTGATTATATAGTAACCAACCTCTTTGCCGTCACCCTGCTCAATCGGAAATCTTTCTTCATCAGTACCGTCAGACAAAATATAATTAAACAATCCTGTTGGGTAATTATCAGGGAAAGTATAATAATAATCATTATCAGGATCAAAGGTTTTACAAACTAAGTTCAAATCAAATATACACCAGCCTGATGCAGCAGTAGGGTCAACCTCAATCGGATCCTTTTTTGTATCTATGTTCATCTGAGTTAATGTTTCTTCAAGATACCCGTCATCAGGGTCAACACTCTCAATATAATCCTTGATATTAACATATCCCTCAGGAATATCTATAGCCTTTTTATTATTAACATCCATAGGCTTTGCTGATATAACTGGATTCTGTTCAGTAGTTGATTCAACAGTTGTTGCGTTTTCGCACTCGTCAGAATGTGTATGCTCCTCAAGCTTACATTTCAATTCTTTCTCAACCGAATAACAATCCTCATTATGCGAATGTGGTTCACATTCTTCTTTACCGCAAATTACATTTCCCTTTGCATCATAACAATTATCATTATGTATATGACCATCAGTTTCTTCAAGTCCGCAAGAAAGCTTTTTGCTTGCTGCATAACAGGATTCGGTGTGAGTATGTTCATCATATCCGCAGGAGGGAGCCTCAAGTGTTATCGCTGGCAATATGAGTGCGTATGTTGTAGCAAATACAATAATTGCAGATACTATTGCCATAGTCTTATAAAGTACTGAGCGTTTTTTGCTCTGCTTTACATAATGCTCAGCTCCATTGAAATTGTTCTGCACCTATCCATCCCTCCTTAACATTACATATCATTTATTTAAAATTAAACTTCTATATACATTATTATATAGTACCAAAATTATTAAACGGCCAAACACAGAAAATAATCTTTCCGACTACCTGCTCTTCTGATACACAACCAATAGTTGAACTTCGACTGTCAACAGATGTTGCTCGGTGGTCACCACACACAAATACCTTTCCGTCAGGTACCTGATACGGAAGCTCAATGTCACATTCTCCGAATGCCTTTTCTGTTAAATATGGTTCATCAAGTAATTGACCATTTATAAAGATATTACCTTCTTCATCAATATTAACCCAATCACCTTGAAAAGCTATAACCCTTTTAACAAGTATCTTGTTATTATAATAGAAAGAAATTACATCTCCCTGTTTAAAGTCATTTCCTTTAACAGTTACAACAATATTTCCCTCTGTTAATGTTGGTGTCATAGATGAACCGTAAATCTGCAAAACCGGCATCAGCAATGTTGCTACAAGAACAGCTATCGCTGAAACCGTTATCAGCATAAACACAATATTTCTTGTTGACACAAATTTACGCATTTTAGTATTTTCGTGTTCAAGCTCTGCCTCAAGCTGCGAAACCGTTGGCAAATCCGTTTGGAAATCATAGCTTTCCGATAAATTTTCAATTATCGGTTTATTCAATTCCTCAGGAATTTCAGTATTAATTTCCTGTAACGAACTACTATTTGAAGATTTGTTCCGAAATTCTGATTCATCACTATATCTTCTTGATTTCTTTTCTTTCGTTTTAATAAAGCTATCTAAAGTAAAAAGCTTATTTGCATCTTTCTTGCTGTCCGCAAGATGCTTCATATGCTTTGCCATTACAAATCCCTTTCAACAGTATTATCTGAATTTTGCAGCTTAATGTTCTCAACATACAAATCAGCCGCTTTCTGTGCCGCCTCAAATACCTCATTAAGCTTCAAAGCCGCCTCAGCAATCGAGCCTGAATTTTCAATCACGATTTGTCTGTTTGCAAGCTGTTGCTTTGCATCATCAAGTTCAGTTTTTAGCTGTTCAAGTTCTCTGCCCTGTGCTACAAGCAATTTAAGCAGTTCTGCTCTGGATAACTTTCTTAGTTCTTTATCTGTCATCAGATAAACCTCCAACAGACATAAATTTTGGTATTTATACTATATGGTAAGTCATAAAATTATACTAACCACATATCACCAAAACAATTATGTGTATATTATACCACAATATTTAATGTTGTCAAGTCATTAATCAAATTTTTTTATTTTTAAATAATAATTTGTTTTAATATATTCATTACAGTGTTTTTACATTATATGACAACAATTTACTGTTT
>JAKSRB010000064.1 GCA_024403825.1 Ruminococcus sp.
ATTACAAAAAGCGTGCAAGTTTTTTCTAACTTACACACTTTATTTTACACTCTCACATTACTTCAAACAACATTATCAAAAGAAGAATTATCGCAGGTATAACAGAACAAAGAATGTATTCAGCTATGATACTTCAAAATACAAAATTAACAGATATTCACCTTGGTACTCAAGCTATTGGTGGGTTGAAATAACTAAATAAAATAACTTGTTAATATATACTCCTTAAAAGGGCTGAGGGAATGAAGATGTTAAAACTTCATTCCCTCAGCCTGATTTTATATATTTGTTTATTATTAATTCAATGCGGAAATGGCGGCTTCAATAAGAGCTATCTGCTCTCTTTCCTTTTCTGCCTGTCCCTTTACCTTTTCGATTACTGCCTCTGGTGCTTTTGCTACAAAGCCTTGATTATTTAGCTTGCCCTCGCTTTGTGCAAGTCTTTTCTTCACCTGCTCAAGCTCTTTATTAAGGCGTGCTAATTCCTTTTCCTTGTCAACAAGCTCTTCCATTGGTATATATATCTTTGCATCTGCTGTTACTATTGTTACAGCTCCCTCTATTTCAAAGCTGTCTGCTACCTCAACCTCACTCGCTGATGCAAGCTTCTGCATAAACTGTCCGCCATTTACAAAGGTCTGTGGGAACTTTGTTGCTACATATACCTTTGCTTTTCTTGACGGTGGTACATTCATTTCTGCTCTGCGGTTACGGATTGCTCTGATAGCCTCCATAACTCTTTCCATTTCTGCTACAGCCTCAGGATAATCATTTTCTGCACTGTACTTTGGATATTCAGAAATCATTACAGCCTCGCCCTCAAGGTCAAATGACTGCCAGATTTCTTCTGTTACATATGGCATAAATGGGTGGAGCAGTCTTAAAATCTGGTCAAGTACATATAATAATACCTGTCTTGCATTGTCTGCACTTTCACCCTCGCTGAAAAGTCTTGCCTTTGTAAGCTCTATATACCAGTCGCAGTAGCAATCCCAGATAAACTCATATACCTTCTGAACAGCTACACCAAGCTCAAATTTTTCAAGATTTTCGTTTACTTCCTTTGCAACCCTGTTTAAGGTGGATACTATCCACTTATCCTCAGTTGTAAGGCTTTCTGGAAGCTTGTTAGGTACATTTTTACCGTCAATATTCATATGAACATATCTTGCGGCATTCCAAAGCTTATTGGCAAAGTTTGAGCAAGCCTCAATTCTCTTTTCTGAATAACGAATATCATTTCCCGGTGAATTACCTGTTACAAGCAAAAATCTGAGTGCATCTGCACCGTATTTTTCAATTACTTCAAGTGGGTCAACACCATTTCCAAGTGATTTGGACATTTTTCTGCCCTGCTCATCTCTTACAATACCATGCATAAATACTGTATTGAATGGTGGTTCGCCTGTATGCTCAAGGGCTGAGAAAATCATTCTTGCAACCCAGAAGAATATTATATCATAGCCTGTTACAAGTGTATTTGTAGGATAGAAATACTCAAGCTCAGGTGTTTTTTCTGGCCAGCCGAGTGTTGAGAACGGCCACAACGCTGAGCTGAACCATGTATCAAGAGTATCCTCATCCTGATGTAAATGCTCAGAACCACACTTAGGGCATACCTTTGGCATTTCCTTTGCAACGATTATTTCTCCACAATCCTCACAGTAATATGCAGGAATACGATGTCCCCACCAAAGCTGGCGTGATACGCACCAATCCTTTATATTTTCCATCCAGTTGTAATAAACCTTTTCAAATCGGTCTGGAATAATCTTTGTCTGACCGTTTCTTACACATTCAATGGCTGGCTTTGCAAGTGGCTCCATTTTTACAAACCATTGCTTTGATACTCTTGGCTCAACTGTAGTCTTACAGCGGTAGCAGGTACCTACATTATGCTTTAAAGGCTCAACCTTTACAAGGAATCCGCCCTCTTCAAGCTCCTTTACAATGGCTTTTCTGCACTCATATCTGTCCATACCCTGATATTTTCCGGCTTTTTCATTCATATGTGCAGTATCGTCCATTACATTTATTACCTCAAGATTATGTCTTAAACCAACCTCAAAGTCATTAGGGTCGTGGGCAGGAGTAATTTTAACTACACCTGTACCAAAATCCATTTCAACATAATTATCAGCAACTACAGGAATTTCTCTGCCTACGATAGGGAGGGTAACGGTTTTTCCTATAATATTCTTATAACGCTCGTCATCAGGATGTACAGCAACCGCTGTATCACCAAGAAGGGTTTCAGGTCTTGTTGTAGCAAGCTGAACATAACCGCTTCCGTCACTCAGCGGATAGCGAAGATGCCAGAATGAACCGTCCTGTTCTGCAAAATCAACCTCTGCATCAGAAATTGAGGTACAGCAATGCGGACACCAGTTTATAATTCTCTCACCACGATAGATAAGTCCCTTATCATATAGCTTTACAAAAACATCCTTAACAGCATCGGAGCAGCCCTCGTCCATAGTAAAGCGTTCACGCTCCCAGTCACAGCTTACACCAAGCTTACGCAGCTGCTTTGTAATTCTTCCGCCATACTCTTTTTTCCATTCCCATGCACGCTCAAGGAATTTTTCTCTGCCTAAATCTTCCTTTGTGATACCCTCTTTACGCATAGCCTCAACAATTTTTGCTTCTGTTGCGATTGATGCGTGGTCTGTTCCTGGAACCCATAATGCACTATAACCCTGCATTCTTCTCCAGCGGATTAAAATATCCTGCAAGGTTTCATCAAGTGCGTGACCTATATGCAGCTGACCTGTAATATTTGGCGGTGGCATTACAATAGTATATGGTTTTTTATCTTTATCTACTTCTGCGTGAAAGTAATTTTCCTTTATCCAGAAGTCATAAATTTTGTCCTCAAACTCGCTTGGCTTGTAGGACTTAGCAAGTTCCTTTGCCATTATGCATTTCTCCTTGAAATTCTCATTTTATCAAGGGATTTCCCCTTATATTTATACTTTTTTATTATCTCATTTTAAAAGAAATTTGTCAACTGTTTTGTAACGGACAAGGTTGCTTAGAAAATTTCAGATTAAATACAGAAATGTATTTGTCTTAGGCTGTTTAATCATTATATTGTGTAATAAATAAAAGAAAGGCACAATAAGCTGTGATTATCAGGTTTTCGTAGGAAAATCAGCAAAAATTCTCCGTATTATCTGTCAAGTATTTTTCTTTACAGGAAATTTTTTCTATCACTTTAGCAAATACACTTAGTATAAAAATAACTCTTGACATATCATAAGGAAAACTATGTTAGTAATGTGGAAAACTTTTAACAAAGGTTACAATCAGATGAAAAAACTGTTACTCACACCATTATTTAATAAGGGTTTTAACACTTTCAACAGAGTTTTCAACATATATGTTAAAATCAATGTTGATTTACTAAATGTATAAATTGGTAAATATTAGCTAAAATTTAGTGTTTTTATTCGATTTTGGAATTAATAAGGCGAAAAAATAACTATTCTGTTCGTTATATTTTATGTTGATTTCGCATAAATTTTATCGGAGGGTGATTTTTATGCCTGAATTGCAGAAAAAACTTTTTAAATGTGAACTTGGCGGAATTTTTTTCGTACTTACCTTATCCGTCATTATGCAAAATCTCTATCAGCTTACTAATCATAATCTGCTGGGCGTGATGTTTGGTGCTGTAAACGGCAGTATATGGGAGCTTACCAAAACTCTGATTTTTCCGTTTTTGCTCTGGAGTATCCTTGAACTGCTCAGTATCAGACCTTCGTTTTATCAATTTGTTGTTTCAAAAACAATTTCCCTCTATGTCCTCGGTGTTATCTACATATTATATAATCTTTTCTGTCAGGTGTTTCTGCAATCAAGCGACTATCTGCCAGCTTTTATCGGTGCGGTTGTCTGTGTTTCTGCCTGTGAATATCTTTCCTACAGACTTGTATTATCAGATTACAATTTGTCAGGATTTTTTGCTCCTGCTCTTTTTTTATTGCTTTTATTTATCTCCTTTTATATCAGCTTTACCCCATTTCCGCCCCATATATTTATTTTTGCCGACAAAACAACAGGTTTATATGGCATTATTCCTGATAATATAGATATTGGTGCAATTATCCTTGATACATTTTACGGTTTTAATTAATAATTTAATAAAACTATACCCTTATCAGTTTTTTTGTGTTATAATGTTAATATCTATGACTATGCAAAAAATTCGTATAATGCGAGGATAACTATATGATAAATAATAGAAATGATGAGCCAAAAGCAGATGTAATTGCAGGCAGAAACCCTGTAAGCGAGGCTATAAGAAGTGGCAGACCGATTGATAAGCTGATGATTGCAAGAGGCGAAAAAAGCGGTGCTGTTGTCGGAATACTTGCCAAGGCAAAGGAAAAGCAGATACCTGTTAAAGAGGTTGACCGCACAAAGCTTGATTTTCTGAGTGGCGGAGCGGTGCATCAGGGAATAATTGCACTTGCGGCAGTAAAGGAATATTCAACAGTAGAAGAAATACTTGAATATGCAAAAAGCAAGGATGAAGCACCATTTATAGTAGTGCTTGACGAAGTAGAGGACCCACACAATCTTGGAGCAATAATCAGAACAGCAGAATGTGCAGGAATACATGGAATAATAGTGCCAAAAAGAAGAAGTGCAAGCCTGAGCTATACCGTAGGAAAAGCATCAGCAGGTGCGATAGAATATATGAGAGTTGCGAGAGTAACCAACATAGCAAAGCTGATTGATGAATTAAAGGAGCAGGGTATCTGGGTTTACGGAGCAGATATGAACGGCACAGACTATGCACAATGCGATTTTTCAGGAGCGTGTGCAATAGTAATCGGAAACGAGGGCAAGGGAATTTCCAGACTTGTCAGAGAAAAATGTGATGTAATAGTATCGTTGCCAATGAAAGGAAAGATAAACTCCCTTAATGCGTCAGTAGCGGCAGGAATACTGATGTATAGTGCAATGAAGAACAGATAAAAAATATAAAAATCAGGAAAATAAAAGGTATATGAAAATATGAAAGGAGTGTAGGTTTTGGCAGAGAATGAAAAGATATTAGATGAGTTTGAGCTTGATGATATAATAAATGACAGCAAATTTCATAAAGAGCAGAAAGAAATGGCAAGAAAAGCTGAAAAATACAAGGTAAAACAGCCAATGACTGAAATTTTCAGCAATGCAGACGAAACGCCAAGACTGACAAATACAAATCCGCTTGACCTTGACAAACAGGAAGAAAAAGCAGAAAAAAACGAAAATTCAGAGGATAATGTAATAGTCGGAGAAAAGACCGCCGCCACAATGGAGGCAGCCTTACTGCTTGACGGAAACGAAAAGGAATTTGTATCGGCAAAAAAAGCAGAAACAGACAGACAGGCGGACAAATCCGAAAATACAAACCAGAGTGAAAACGAATATAAGGACAAGCAAAAAGACGAAAATTCGGATAGCATACAGCAAAATGAAGATGCTCAGGGCGAAGATGAAGAAGCTGAAGAAAACGGATATATAGCCCTCACACCTGAGTATGAAGAGGGTACAAGCTTTTCAAATGAGGTTATCGGTGAGGTTGAGCAGTTCAAGGAGGCTCAGAACCATATCCAGAGCATAAATACTATAGATATAGATTTATCAGACGATGATTATATGAAAGAAGAGCTTGAGGAAAAGAAGCACGAGCAGGAGCGAATGCACGAAATCTTTACCACAAGCAACGAATCGGACGGCAAGCCTTTGAAAAAAATCGTGGCAAAGGTACCTGTATATAAGCCGGATGACCAGGTAGAAACCATAAATGTAAAGGCAGGCAAATTTTCAGAGGTTGTCCAGAGAGAATATGAAGAATACATAAAATCAAAAAATCCGTCAGTAATGGCATATGTAATGCGTGATGTCAGAAAGGCGGAGGATATTTCAGAGGAATATGAAAACAGCAGTTCAGGAGTAAAGGAAAAGCGATTTACTCAGGAAAAGATAGTATCAGCCTTTGTAGGTCTATTTTCAAATGATACCTCAGATGATACAGATGTTCCTCAGGAAAAGGTAAAGCCTGTTGAGGATTATACAGGTGACGCTGAGGAAGAAAAAATAATAAGAGCTGAGCTTAATTCAAATATCAAAAAATTGTTTTTGCGTTCAGCCCTGACAGGCTTAATTGCAATTATGGCGGTGCTGTTCACTATTTTTATAAGAGTATATTCAGATACGATATGCGTGGCTGTACCATTTGCACCTGCCACATATGCGGTAATGAATGTGCTTATCCTTGGACTTTCAATCTATATAAATAAAGTATCCCTGTTAAGCGGACTTACTCCCCTTACAAGATTCCGAGGAAATTCTGATACAGCTACAGCAGTAGCAACAGTAGCGGCAGCCTTGCAGGCTTTGGCATCGTTCTTCTGTCTTGGAGATTTAACGAGCTTTAATGTAAATTATTATACAGTTGTAGTGTTGCTGTCATTCTTTGCTAATAATCTTGGCAAGCTGTTTATGGTGCTGAGAGTAAGGGACAATTTCAGATTTGCAGCATCAAAGGGACAAAAATATGCGGCAAAAATCTATAATAATGAAACCGTTGCCAATCAGATGATGAGCGGAACGGTTGCGGACAAGAACATTATCGCTTATCAGCATAAAACAGATTTTCCGTCTAATTTTCTTAAAATCTCCTATGCTCCTGACCCAAGCGAGGAGCTTGCCTCAAAGCTTGCACCAGTAACAACTATTGCGGCAGTCCTTATTGCAATTATCTATGCAGGTGCAAAGGGAAGCTTTACAGGCGGAATAAACTTCTTTGCATTGTTTACAGCAATATCAGTTCCGCTTGCAACTCTGCTTGCAGTTAATTTCCCTGTAAGGGGATTTTGTAAAACTTTGCTTTCCTATGGTTCAATGCTTGCAGGCTATCCGTCAATAAAGCAGTTTTGCGACAGCACAGCAATTATGCTTGATGCCACCGAGCTTTTCCCAGAGGAATCAATCGAGCTTGAGGGTATAAAAACCTTTGAGGAATTTAATGTTGATGAATCTCTGCTTTGCGGAATAGCAATTCTCAAGGAGGCAGGAAACCCTATAGCAAATTCCTTTGATTCTGTAGTTGCTGAAACAAAGGAAACCCTGCCAGAGGTTGAAAGTGTACTCTATGAAGATGAAATGGGACTTGTCGGCTGGATAAACAGCGAAAGAATACTTGTAGGCTCACGCAAGCTTATGTTAAAATATAATGTTGAAACTCCTGCAATCGAATATGAGGAAAAATACAACGAAGAGGGCAGGCAGATTACTTATATTTCAAGAGCAGGCAGGCTTGTGGCAATGCTTGTTACAAGATATACCGCAGATGCAGAGCTTAAGGCTGAGCTTCACCGAGCAGAGGCAAACGGTATAAGCTTTCTTATCAGAACTACAGACTACAACATTACAAATGACCTTGTAGCTGAAAAATATGACCTGTTCTACCGTAGTATCAGGGTATTGCCGACAGGTCTTGGAAATGTTCTAAAGGAGGCTGAGGGAGCAAAGGAAGAAAGCTCTCGTTCATACCTCATTACAGGAGGAAAGGCTTCCTCACTTGCAAGAGCAGTTTCAGGCTGTGTAAAAATCAAGCATAATATCTCGCTTGCTCTGATAATTCAGCTTATTGCAATAATTCTTGGTTTGCTTGTGGTTGCAACTCTTGCATTATATGCTGGAGTAGATGCAATAGGCACACTTGAAGTAATGATATATACTGTATTCTGGGCAGTTGCGTCAGTAGTTGCACCAAAACTGCAAAAGCCATAAATTTAAAGCTGTAGTATAACACATTGATTGTATTGAAAGGAATTTTATTATGAAAATTGCACCGTCACTATTATCCTGTGATTTTTCAAAAATGGGTGAAGAAATTGTAAGAATGGACAAGGCTGGAGCAGATTGGATGCACCTTGATGTAATGGATGGTCATTTTGTACCTAACATAACATTTGGAGCACCTGTAATTAAAGCTGTCCGCAAATATACTGACAAGCCCTTTGATGTTCATCTTATGATAAGTAATCCTCTTGATTATGCAGATGATTTTATCAATGCAGGTGCAGATATTATTACTTTCCATATTGAATGTAATTCTGATATTGATAAAACTATTGAGAAAATCAAGTCTGCGAATGTAAAGGTCGGACTTGTAATAAAACCGAATACTCCTGCAAGTGCAGTATTTCCATATCTTGAAAAGCTCGACCTTGTTCTGATAATGACAGTAGAGCCTGGATTTGGCGGACAAAGCTTTATGGCAGATATGCTTCCAAAGGTTAAGGAAATCAAGGACGAAGCCAAAAAAATCGGTAAGGATATAATAATTGAGGCTGACGGAGGAATTGGCGAAAGCACAATAGCACAGGCAGCAGAGGCAGGAATTGATATATGCGTTGCAGGAACAGCGGTATTCAAGGCTGAGGATGCAGAAAAAGCAATATCAATGCTACAGGCATATTAATTTGTCTGAGAATAAGGAGAACACTTAAATGGGACCGTATTTCTACAAAATCAACCGCATTGACGGTGATTACGCATATTTAATCAGAACAGATATAGATGATAATGACGAAATGTGCGTAGCAATGGCATTACTTCCGGAAAACAGCGACATAGGAACAGAGCTGAAATGGGAAAATCTTATATATACTATAATCTGAAAATAACTTCAGACAATCGGTAAGGAGGCAAATATGAAACGCAGCGGATATATTAATTGGGATGAATATTTTATGGGAGTGGCAATACTTGCATCAAAACGCAGTAAAGACCCAAACACTCAGGTAGGAGCCTGCATAGTGGATAAGGATAATATCATACTTTCAACAGGCTACAACGGATTTCCGTACGGCTGTTCAGATGATGCCTATCCTTGGAACAGAGAGGGCGATGATACCAAATATAATTATGTGGTTCACGCTGAACTGAACTCAATACTTAACGCAAGGGGCAGAGATTTGCATGGGGCAAAGCTTTATGTAGATTTATTTCCCTGCAATGAGTGTGCAAAGGCAATTATACAATCAGGAATTTCAGAGATAGTATATCTTTACAACAAGTATCCTGATTCAACAGCAACCAAGGCATCAGAAAGAATGTTAAAATCAGCAGGAATTAAGCTTACTCCGTTCAAAACAGATAAGGAAAGTCTTGTAATAGATTTTAATAGAAAATAATTATAAAAAAGCAGCTTCATACGGCTGCTTTTGCTTTGTCAGAATAAAGTTATATTAAAAGGTATATTTATGAAACCAATAAAATATATTAAAAAATCAATAAGTAATCTCAGTAAATTTGAATGGATGCTCTGGATAGGCTCAATCGCTGTAATAGTAATAGCATTTATAACAGCAGGAAAATATGAACCCCTTACACTTCTGGCATCAATTCTGGGGATAACCTCACTTATATTTACCGCAAAGGGAGATTTTATCGGACCGCTACTTATAATCTTTTTCAGCCTGATTTATGCATTTATCTCCTATCAACAGCATTACTATGGAGAGATTATCACCTATGTCGGAATGTCCGCACCAATAGCAGGAATATCCGCAGTAAACTGGATAAGACATCCATACAGCGATACTCAGGTAAAGGTAAGCTCCCTTACAAAACAAAAATTATTGATAGTTTCTTTATGTACTATTGCTGTAACTATCGCATTTTACTTTATACTGAAATATTTTGGGACAGCCAGCCTTATTATCAGTACAATTTCTGTAACAACCAGCTTTTATGCATCAGCCTTAATGCTGATGAGAAGTCCGTTTTATGCTCTTGCATATTCGGCAAATGATATAGTATTAATATTGTTATGGGTAATAGCCTCAATGACCGATATTGCGTGCCTGCCAATGGTGGTATGCTTTGCAGTATTTCTGGTCAATGATTTATATGGACTTTTAAGCTGGCAGAAAATGAAAAAGAATCAGTCATCTGAAGCTCCCGATGACTAAAAACAACCTCTCAGGATATACTAAAATCAGATAAATTTGTTTTTAGTACAAACTGGGAGGTTTTTTATATATGGACTATATAAAAGCATTTGTGGTGGGCGGACTGATATGTTTAGTAGGACAAATACTGATAGATAAAACCAAGCTTACCCCTGCAAGAATATTAACAGGCTTTGTAGTAGCAGGAGTAATATTCGGAGCAGTAGGATTATATGCACCGCTTGCAGATTTTGCTGGAGCAGGAGCAAGCGTACCAATCTGCGGATTTGGAAATCTGATGAGCCAGGGAGTAAAGCAGGCACTTGCTGAGGAGGGTGCATTGGGGATATTTACAGGAGGCTTAAAAAGTGCGGCAGGCGGAATTTCAGCGGCAGTATTTTTTGCATTGATAGCGGCATTGTGTTCAAAGCCAGGGGATAAATTATAATAATATAAAAATAGCAAAATCGGTGCAGAATTTGTAATCTGCACCGATTTTGTTTTATGCTTTTATCGGCTTGTTTTGCTTGAAAATACATTTATTATATGTTATCATTTAATAAAGCTGACAGGAGGGCTGGTCATTATGGGAGTTTATCTTAATCAGGATAATATTTTGATGTATAACTGTGTTAATTATTCAAAAATTTATATTGATAAATCTATGCTTATAGATGCTGTAAATTCCTGCCTGTATGGCAATGACCGATTTTTATGTGTCAGTCGACCACGCAGATTTGGAAAATCAATGGCGGCA
>JAKSRB010000065.1 GCA_024403825.1 Ruminococcus sp.
AATATATTAACTTCTTAGTAAGTAAAGGAGAATGCTTATGTGTGGTATCGTTGGATATGTTGGTACTAAGGATTGTTGCGATGTGCTTGTAAATGCACTTTCTAAGCTTGAATACAGAGGCTATGATTCAGCCGGTATTGCTGTTTTTGAAAATGGCGAAATTGAAACTGTTAAAACTCAGGGTAAGCTTGATGATTTGAGAAATAAACTTGATACGGTTGGTAAGCCTCAAGGTCATATTGGTATCGGTCATACTCGTTGGGCTACTCATGGTGAACCATCTGATGTTAATTCACATCCTCATAGTGGTGCGAGAGTTACTATTGTACATAATGGTATCATCGAGAATTACATTGAACTTAAAGAATATTTGACTAACAAAGGCAGAACTTTTATCAGTGAAACTGATACTGAGGTTGTAGCTCAGCTGCTTGATTACAAATATAACGGCGATCCAATAAAAACTATTGATGATTGTATGGCTGATCTCAAGGGTTCATTTGCTCTTGGTATTATGTTTAAGGATTTTCCTGACAGAATTTTTGCTGTCCGCAGAGAAAGTCCGCTGATTGTTGGTGTTGCTGAAGGTGAATGCTTTATTGCTTCCGATGTTCCTGCTATTCTTAAATATACAAGAGATTACTATTTATTGGAGCATAATGAAATTGCTACACTTACTGCTGATGGTACTTCTTTTGTAAATGAGTATCTTGAACCGATAACAAAAGAGCTTAAAACTGCTGACTGGGATATGGAGGCTGCTGAAAAGGGCGGTTATCCACACTTTATGATTAAAGAAATTAACGAACAGCCTACTGCTATAAAGACTACTATTACTCCAAGAATTAAAAATGGTCTTCCTTGTCTTGAGGAATGTGGCATTACAACAGAAAAATTAAAGAAATTTAAGAGTGTTACTATTGTTGCTTGCGGTACTGCTATGCATGCTGGTATGGTTGGTAAATATGTAATTGAGGACCTTGCAAGGATTCCTGTTAATGTTGATATTGCTTCCGAATTTCGTTACAGAAATCCTATAGTTTCTGAGGGCGATTTGGTTATTATTATTTCACAATCAGGTGAAACTGCTGACAGTCTTGCCGCTTTGCGTCTTGCTAAACAGAAGGGTGCTACTACACTTGCCATTGTTAATGCAAAGGGTAGTTCTATTGCTCGTGAGGCTGATATGCTGATTTATACTCTTGCAGGACCTGAAATTGCTGTTGCTTCCACTAAGGCTTATATTACTCAGCTTTCTGTTATGTATTTATTTGCCTTTGAGCTTGCTCTTGCTAAGGAAACTGTCAGCTCTGCTGAGTGTAAAAGACTTGTTTCAGCACTTTTGAAAATACCTGATGCTGTTCAGTATGTTATTGATAATTGCGAAGAAAAGTGCAAATTTATTGCTACTAAGCTCATAAATGCTGATAGCTTGCTTTATATAGGCAGGGGACTTGACTATGCTCTTTCAATGGAGGGTTCTCTTAAGCTTAAAGAGGTTTCTTATATCCATTCTGAAAGCTATGCTGCCGGTGAACTTAAGCATGGTACAATCTCTCTTATTGATGACGGTATGCCTGTAATTGCTGTTGCAACTCAGACTGATATTATTCCTAAGACTATCAGTAATATTGTTGAGGTTAAGTCAAGAGGTGCTAAGGTTATTTTGGTTTGTACTGATGCCTGTGCAAGAGAGTTAAAAGAGGGTATTGCTGATTATGTTGTGGAAATACCTCATTCAGATGAATTGCTTATGCCGATTACTGCCGTTGTTCCACTTCAGATTTTAGCTTATTATACTGCTGTGGATAGAGGCAATAATCCTGATATGCCAAAGAATCTTGCAAAGTCAGTTACTGTTGAATAATTGATTATTTTTAGAGCATCGGCATTTTTAGTGCTTGCCGATGCTCTATCAGGTTGTATAATGCTAATATTAGTAATAAAATTCTTGTTGCTTTTTTATTATTAATATTAGTGTGATGTTTTGTTTTGTAATTAAGTAGGGGTTTTATTGAGCTATACAACATTTGGTTTTATATTGTTCGTATGTATTACGATTTTAGCGTATTTTTTATTTCCTGTTAAAAAACATAGATGGATAATTCTATTGATTGCAAGCTATGCTTTTTATTTGTTTGCAGGGTATAAATACGCATTTTTTATTTTATTTACTACTGTTTCTACATATTTGCTGGCAAGAATTATTGATAGTTTTGCTAATAAATCAGACAAGCTTTTAAAGGAGCATAAAAAAGAGTGGAGCAGAGAACAGAAAAAGAAATTTAAAGATAAGGTTAAAATAAAAAAACGCCTGATTATGGCATCAGGCTTGGTTGCAAACTTTGGAATACTTGCTTTTTTGAAATATTATAACTTTTTTGCGGAAAGCTTTAATTCTTTGTTTAATGGAATAGGTCTTTCTTCTCATATTCCGATTTTAGATTTATTTCTTCCTTTGGGCATTTCATTCTATACCTTTCAATCTATGGGTTATATTGTTGATGTTTACAGAGGTAAGGTTGAAGCTGAAAAAAATATTGCAAAATTTGCTTTGTTTGTTTCGTTCTTTCCACAGATTATTCAAGGACCTATTGGCATTTATGATGAGCTTGCTTTTCAGCTATATGAGCCACATAATTTTGATTTTAACAGATTAAAGCATGGTGCAGAGCTTATATTGTGGGGCTATTTTAAAAAGCTTGTTATTGCAGACAGAGCGGTTGTTATTATAAATACAGTTTGTGCTGACTACACACAATATAATGGCACTACAATTTTTGCTGCAGTGTTGGTTTATTCCTTACAGCTTTATGCTGATTTTTCTGCTGGTATTGATATTTCTCGTGGTATCGCCCAGATAATCGGTATTAATATGGCAGAAAATTTCAGACGACCGTATTTTTCTAAATCTATAAATGAATATTGGCGTAGATGGCATATTACATTGGGTGGCTGGATGAAGAATTATGTTTTTTATCCACTCGCAATGTCTGAGCTTTTTATTAATACCAGTAAAAAAATGAAAAATTCTCGATTTGGTAAAACTACTGCTGGAGCATATATTGCCAAGGTTTTTCCTACAAGTGTTGCATCGTTAATTGTATTTTTCCTTGTTGGTGTGTGGCATGGTGCTAACTGGAAATATGTTGCTTTTGGTTTATGGAATGGTCTTATTATTATGATTTCCATTCTTTTAAAGCCTGTATTTGATTATATTAATAAAAAGCTTCATATCAATCCGAAATCATTTGGCTTTGGTGTTTTTCAGATGCTGAGAACATTTATTATTGTTCTTGTAGGCTATGTTTTTGATATTGCTCCGAATTTTACAGGTGGTATGGATATGATTTTCAGAGTAATTACTGATTCTACCCTTGGTGGCATCAGGACAACCTGGAGAGATATTCTTGCCTGTGGAATTGAGCCGATTGAGGTTGTGATACTTGTTGCCTCTACAGTACTTCTGTTTGTTGTCAGTATTATTCAGGAGAAAAATTCTTCAAGACATATGCGAGATTTGATTGATGAATGGCATCCGATTTTCAGAATTGCGTTAATATATTTATGCCTGGCTGCAATTTTGTTCTTTGGTGCTTATGGTCCGGGATATAATGCTGGAGAATTTGTTTATATGCAGTTTTAGGGGGGAATATGAAAAAAGTCTATATATTAAGAGCTGTAAAAATTATTGCCCTTGTGTTGTTGTTTGCATTTACTGTACATATTAGTCAACTATATGCATTTCAGCACAATGGATATAACAAAAACCGTATTGCTGGATTTTATCTTGAAGATAAAAATTCACTTGATGTTGCTTTTCTGGGAGCCAGTGAGGTGTTTGCGGATTTTTCCTCAGCATATGCTTATGAAAAGTTTGGTTTTACCAGCTATCCTTATTCAACTGATTATAACTTAGTGTCACTATATAAATATCAGCTTGAGGAAATTTTAAAGCATCAAAATCCTAAGCTTATTGTTGTTGAGCTTACTATGACGGTTAATGAAAATAATGATGATTTTAGTGATGAAAGCAATATCAGAAATATTGAGGCGTTGATGCCGTTATCAGTTAATAAGGCTGAATCTGTATTCAAGAATGTTGATAATGACTATTTAAGCTACCTGTTTCCAATTATCAAATATCATGATACCTGGAAGGACTTGGGGACACTTAAGCAGTATATTAAAGATTCATACGCTATGCGTTCAAGAGGATATACCTTATTGAAAGGTGCTACTACAAAGCCTCATATCGCAAAGCTTGAAAATCTTATTGATGTAACAAATGACAATACTGTTGCAAAGCTTGATGATACTATGCTTTGTAAAAGGTATCTTACAGAATTTCTTGATTACTGTAAGGAAAAAGAACTTGATAATGTGCTTTTTGTAATGTATCCTCATGCTGTAATTGATTCAACCTATAACAGATTTTGTAGAGCAAATGCTGCTGGAAAGCTTGTTGAAAGCTATGGGTATGAGTTCCTAAATCTTGAACATAAAGCTAATGAAATCGGTTTGGATTATCAAAAGGATTTTTATAACTATGACCATTTGAATGTTTATGGTCAACAGAAATTTACAGAATATTTTGGAAATATGCTCAAAAACAAGTATGGAATAAATAATGAGGGAATGTCTGAAAAGCTTAAAAATGAGTGGGACAATAGTGCGGAGTATATTAATAAGTTTTATAACTATGTTGATAATTATATAGAAAACAATCCTGACTCTGATGCTTTGTTTTATGAAACATCGGATTTGATTGAAAAATTGCGGAATGATTATTGATAGCAAAGGAGAATTAAGTTGCCGGAAAATACTACACTTATTTCAAAAAAACAATATCCGTTGGTAGATATTTTTAAACTCCTTGTGGCTGTGCTTGTTGTTTTTATGCACGCAAATTCCTTTTATACTAATGGTGCAAATCAAATTGTATTTATTTTTTCTAATCTTGGTGTGCCATTTTTCTTTATTGCCTCAGGTTTCTTTTTTAAGAAGGGACTTGACAGAACTGATAATAAAAAGGCATATTTTTTGAAGTTTGAAAAGAATACGCTTTTACTGTATGCTTTCTGGGCTATAATCAATATTCCGATATATTTGTTTATTTATAATGAGAAATATGATGGCTCATCAATATTAAACATTATATTAATAAATGTAAGGAGATTTATCTTCTGCGGTGTGGGTGTTACCTGGTATATACTTGTTATGGCAGAGGCTGCTGCTATTATATATCTTTTAGATATATTCAGAAAAAAGAAGTTATTTGTTTTTCTTATAGCTATTGGTTTTATATCATGTATAATTAATGATTGTTTTGGAATTTATATGACCGAAACTACTGTTGGCTGTATTATTTGGAAAGCGATTTATACTGTTTTTGCAGGCAGTAATAATTTTATTATGAAGGGTATTCCATTTATGGGAGTTGGATACTTTTTAGCTGTCAAGCCGATTAGGATAAAGATGTATGTGCTTTGGATTGTGTTTATTCTTGCCTCAGCTATAAATTTATTCCTTTTTTATGCTTATAGCCTGACAAATATTTTATTGTTCTATAAAGCATGGCTTTATTTCATTTTTAATGATATACAGGCAGTCGTTTTATTCATTATTGCAATTAATGCAGAAAATATCAAAATCAATCCTAATATTACTAAGATTTGCAGAGAACTGAGCTCAAGCATTTACTTCTTACATACTTATATAATTTACTACTTAATTGATATTTTTATGCCAAGTATTGCGAATGGCTTTTTGAGAGTATTACTTGCCATTGTTGGGACGGTTATTGTGTATGTTATATGTAAACTGCTTAATATCAGATTATTTAAATTTGCGTTGAATATCAAGGCATAGTACGGAGGAA
Source organism: Ruminococcus sp. (assembly GCA_024403825.1). Taxonomy (GTDB): domain Bacteria; phylum Bacillota; class Clostridia; order Oscillospirales; family Acutalibacteraceae; genus Ruminococcoides. Next base: position 5,882 of record JAKSRB010000065.1, read on the forward strand.
AAAGTGAGTAATAAAGAGCGAATAATATGGATTGATATTGCTAAAGGTTTAGGCATTTTGCTTGTAATACTTCAGCATTTGGAGGTAGGCTTATTAGGTAAATGGATAAGTACATTTAATATGCCGTTATTTTTCTTCCTTTCTGGCTATGTATTTAGTACAAAATATGATTTTGTGAGTTTCGTTAAAAGGAAATGCAAAACTTTATTAATTCCGTATGTATTTCTTGGGATGACTATGGTTGTATTTCAATTGATTTCATACTGTTATTATGGAGAGATTAGTGTTAATAATGTTTTAAAGTTATTGAGTGACTTTGTTTTGCAAAGACGACTTTGGACTTTATGGTTTATTACCTGTTTGTTTTTAATGAATATTATTTTTTATCTGATAGTATCTTTTGCAAAAAGCTTTAGAAAAGTATCAGTTATTATAGCCTTTTTGACTATTTTAGGAATACTGTATTATCGTTTCATAGGAGTAGAACTTATCTGGAATTTAGATGTTTGTTTTACAATGATGATTTTCTTTTATGCTGGGTATTATTGCAAGGTTTACAAAAATAATGTTACAAGCTTATTTAAATTCAGATTGTGGATTTTGCCTTTAGCATTAGCTGGAAATATTCTATTTTCCTATTTGTCTTATGTGATTTCAGGCAGTACTTTGGTGGTATCATGGTCACTATATGGTTTTGAGCCATTTACTTTTATTTCTGCTTTTTTTGGTGTTTATTTTATTATAATTCTGTCTATGGCAATCAGGCTTGAACCTATCAGATACATAGGGGAGAACAGTCTTATTTATTTTGCGTGGCATCAGACCTTGTTTATACCAGTTACATATAAGGTGTTAAATGTTATTTTTAATATATTTAAGTTGCCATTGCTTGATGACGGAGTATTAGTATGGCAAATAGTATATCAATTATCTGCATTAATTATCATTCTGTTGGCGATTACAGTGTTAAATTTGATTATCAGCAGGTCGAAGTTTAGATTTACTATTGGTAAGTGATGTTATAATGCTTTATGGGGGATGTGTATGAAGATTGAATTTTCTAAAATGTACAAATGGAAATGTATAGGATTGTCATTAGTGATTGCTGTTTTATGTTATTTGATACAAATATATACACAATTATTATACACAAATCATGATAATATGTGGGTTTCTATAGTTGTTAATGGTATTTTTGATAATGATAATTACTGTATATACTTGCATCCGTTTTTATGTTGGTTTTTCAAGGTACTCAAGCTTATTATTCCCTCGGCTGATGTATTTGCAACTACTGGATTTATATGTATTTCCTTTTCAATTTTTATATTTTCTTATTTAGCGTTGACCTTGTTAAATAAGAAATTATCTAAATGTCTTTTCATAATATTAATTGTTTTTTTAACATTTGCATTGTCTATGTGGAATAATAATTATACAGTTCAGGCAGCATATTTCTCATTCATTGGAGTTGTTTTGTTTTTTACTGGTTGTTATCATAATAAGTTGTTTTATATTATTTTAGGAATTTTATATTATTGCCTTGGCTTTATGTGGCGACAGGAATCTGCTTTACTATTTATACCTTTTATTATTTTAGAGATTGTATTTTATGTACTTGAAAATAGGCTTCAGATTAAAAAATCAGGTTTTAAATTTGTCAAATGTGTTGGATTGTTTCTATTATGTGTGGCTGTATTAATGGTTGGCAGGTGCGTTGTTCAAAATTCTAATACTTATAAGAATAGTGTAGAATATAATCAATATAGAACCGATCTTGAGGATTATCCATGTAAATCATGGGAAGAATTAAGCACTTCCGATAAGGAAGTTATTAATCAAAATTATTATGATTCAGTTTGCCATTGGTTTTTGGCCGATACAGATGTTTTTAATAATGAATTTATAAAAACGGTTGCTAATGCTGGTAAAAATTCTGATTTAGATTTGTCAATAAATAATATTATTATATCGGTAAAAGGTGTTCTTATACTTTTATATTGTAGTGGATTTACAATAATAATATTCGTTATAGCATTAATACTTTTATCATTATTAGTATTAATTACAGGAAATAAATATAGTAGAATAAAGTGTATTTTTTCAATTTTAGGTAGTGCAATCATTTTAGTGTATTTTAATCTTATTGGTCGTGCACCTATGAGGGTTATTGAATCAGTTTTTTTGGCTTTACTTAGTATTTTAGTTGTATTTTTTATTAATAATCAAATTAATAATCGAGAAAAATTTATTTGTGTTATAAATTTTATATTGTGTTGTTTGCTATTGTTAAGTATAGTAAAACTATTGCCTAATGTGATATTAAATATTAGAACAACAGCACAAATGCCCTTTAATAGTTGTGAGGATGTAGATGAACAGAAATTTTCAGATACTTTTAATGATAATTCATTGTTTTTATGGAAAAGTTGGTACATAAATATTACATCATATTACATAGATAACGGAAAATTGCCAACATCACAGTTTATTAATCATAATATACCTATTGGCGATTGGGTATATGGACAGGTGTATTTTAACAATCATCTTGTTGAAATTGATGCTGAAAATCCTGCATTAGCATTATTAGATAGAAATAATACATACTTGGTAGATGAAGATTATAAAACTATGTTATTGCATTTAAAGGAACATTACGGTGATAATATTGATGTTGAGTATGCTGGAAGTATTGCTGATGTACCATATTGGAGATTTTTTAGAAAGTAGTTAGCTTTTGGTGATTTTATGAGTAATAAAAAAATTCAAAATAGAAATTCTACACTTGATATTATCAGAATTATAGCCGTTATATTAGTAATGTCAATGCATTTCCTTGTTTATACGGGATTTTATCAGGAAGTTGTTTCAGGCTTGCCGATGTTTATTATGTATAATATGAGAGTTGTTTTTCTGACCTGTGTACCAACCTTTATTATGCTGACTGGATATTTAATGTGCCATAAAGAGCTTTCTAAAAAGTACTATAAGGGTATTATTAATGTTTTGGTCATTTATGCTATTGCAACACTTTTATGTATGATTGTAAAATGTCTGTTTAATGGTGAGCTTTTAAATATTAAGAATTATATTTTTAAATTATTGGATTTTACAGGTGCTAACTATGGCTGGTATGTTGAGATGTATATTGGTCTTTATATGCTTATTCCGTTTATAAATCTGAGCTATAACTCATTGAAAACCCAAAAGCATAAGCAGGCTTTAGTGCTTACTATGATATGTCTTACGGTGATACCAGCTGTTTTTAATGTATATAATTTTGATAGTACATATTGGTGGCTGCATCCAACAACAAGCTATAGCTTTCAAAAGCTGTTTCCTATGTGGTGGATATATATTTATCCGCTAACATACTATTTTACAGGCTGTTATCTTAGAGAATATGGTCTGAATATTAAAACCGGCAAGCTTGTTATTATGCTTGTTTTGTCTATACTGCTGTTTGGCACATATAATTATTATCGTGATTATGGCACTACTTTTACCGAATTGTTGTATAACCATTGGTATAGCTGTGAGGTTTATGTTGTTTCAGTTTTGTCTTTTTCTATTTTATTGAGAATTAAGACAGAAAATTATTCTGATAATATAAAATTGATTTTATTTAAAATATCTGAGCTTACTTTCGGTATGTACCTGATTTCATATATTTTTGATAAGTTGATTTATACAACTTTGTATAAATATGTAGGTACAGTTGCTGAGAGATTGCCATACTATTTTATTGTTATACCTATTATATTTTTACTTTCAGCTGTTGCTTCATTTTTTATGAATATACTGGCTGATTTATTGATAAAGCTTGGTTCAAAAATTAAATCCCTATGCATAAAACATAGGGATTAACAGTTAATCAGCTTTTATTTTATTACTGACTCTAAATGATATATTTTATATCCTGCCTGATTATCAATTAATTTAAATTCGATTTCCTGATTAGCTTCTGAATAATGAGAATTGATATATTCTGAAATATATCCTATGTTTCGTTGTTCAGTTACAATCAGGAATTTATCTTTTTTATCGATTATATCTTTGTAAATATTTTCAATATTATTTTCGTACATCAGATTGTTGGTATATGAAGATCCTATATACCAACCTGTTGCCAATATTACATTATCTGGTATATATGTGCTCTTTAGTGGTTCATAATAATTTAGATAAAATGAATTTGATGTATTAATAACAACATATGAGTTTTTATCATTTGTTTCAATATAGGATATAATATCGCTGTTAAATCCATATTTTTCTCTAATTTCATTCTTAACGGTTAAAATTGATATTGCAAATGAACCAATTAATACGAATGTCAATACCATTGTAAATAGCCCTATATCTTTTTTGTATTTCATTTGTAAATCATCAAAGTTTATAAGGTATAACAGAATACATATAATTGCTGAAAAATAAATAAATATCGCTCTGAAATTAACTCTGGAAAAATTTAAATGCATAGACAACAGAAAAGCTATTGTATTGAAAAACAGAACATAAATATAATGATAACGATTAAAGAAAAATGCTGTTATAACAGATATCATTACAATATTCAGCATTATAATAAAACCGATAACTGTATGAAATGCAATAAAAAAGCCTGTCCACAATAATAATAATCCCAATGGAAAGAAATATTTTATATGGTTTCT
>JAKSRB010000066.1 GCA_024403825.1 Ruminococcus sp.
TCATTGACATTACTACTGAACGAGGATTATAAATAGATAATCCCTTTAAATTATAACCATTGTACCATTTTTTCGTTTCGGATATATTCATATCATATTTTTTGCAAAGGTCTGTTACTTCATTTTCTGTAAAGCCTGTAAACTCTGCAAGCTCTCTTTGATTTTCCATTGAATACTCTGCAAACATATTCAACGCCGAATGTTTGCCATACTTTTTTATTGGCAATATTCCTGTCATATAAGCCAATGCCACATATGGCTGGTCTTTAAACAAAACATACAGATAATCAAGATATATTTTCTGTTCTTCCAAATCATTGCTGTATTCTCTTAGAACACAGTCCCATTCATCAATTATAAACACAAACGGAACCTTCGTTTTTTGGAAAACCGCATTTACTGCACGAGAAATATCAAGGTGCGAGGGCATTTTTACATCAGGAAAATCCTCTTGTATATCCGTTAATATATCTTCCTCAAAAAAATCAAGCATTTCAGTTACATTTTTAGTCCTAACCAAAAATTTCTGCATATCTGCATGAATTACATTGAATTTATTAAGATATTTTTCAAAGCTTTCTGATTTTGAAATTGCAAGCTTTGAAAACAGCTCTCTTGAATCTGCACCCTTACTATAATAAGCAACAAGCATATTTGCCGCCATTGACTTTCCAAATCTGCGTGGTCGGCTGACGCATAAAAATCTGTCATTTCCATAAAGGCAGGAATTTACAGCATCTATCAACATAGACTTATCAACATAAATTTTTGAATAATTAACGCTGTTATACATTAACTCATTTCCCTGATTAAGATATATTCCCATTGTGTTCAGCCTCCATTATTATTTTATTAAATGATAACATAAAATTGTGGTGTTTTCAAGAAAAACAAGCATATAAACACACAAAATAAGGCAGTTCTGATTTTTTCAAAACTGCCTTTTTATTACATTACTCTGTTTTATTTTGTTCCTGTTGAACCAAATCCGCCTGCTCCTCGCTCGGTGTTCTCAAGCTCCGTTACCTCTGTTACCTCTGGTATTTCTACAGGCATTATTACCATCTGACATATCCTCTCGTCAGGCTCGATTGTATAGGCTTTGTCCGATACATTGCACAAGCCTGCACATATCTCCCCTCTGTAGTCGCTGTCTATTACTCCTACTCCGTTTGACAGGCAGATTCCATGCTTTACTCCAAGTCCGCTCCTTGCATATAAAAATGCCCCTACTCTGTTATCTGGCAAAGCTATTGCTATTCCTGTTGGTATCATTACAAGCTTGCCAGGCTCGATTGTTACAGGCTTTTCAATACACGCATATAAATCCATTCCTGCTGAACCATTGGTCGCTCTTTTGGGGATTTTGGCTGTTGGTCTTACTTTCTTTATCTTTAACTCCATTTTTATTTTTTCCTTTCATTTCCTGCATATTTTTGAATTTATTATTCATTGTAATTTTTCGTTACATACTTTTAATTTTTAACAACTTCAACATTATTCCATATTACCTTGTCCGTATCTTCCGCTTTTATCCTTTTAACAATGTTGACAATTTATTTAACACCCCTATGATATAAACCATGGGTTATTTTGGTTTTTAACATCGAATTTTGCATTAACTCAAGTGAGTTTTCCACTTTTTCAACATAGTTTTCCACATTGAACCGCATTAAGTGGAAATCTGTTGACAGCGTGGAAAGTTCTTCCTTTGTCGTTACAAGCCTGACACAATTTAATATTTCTGTGCAGTTTCCGTCACACCTGAGCAAAAACTGCTCTCCTCGCCTATCCTGTATTTTCATCTCGTTTCTGCAAGCTTTGCAGTCTATTCCTGCACTTTTGTTCGGACAGTTTCTGCACAGCATTAACGGCAGATAACCATTGCTTATTATTCCTCTTGCAAGTCTTCCTCCAAGTCTGTTTATCCGCTCATATGTCAGCTCAAAGCTTACTATTATATCCTTTAAGCCGTATTCCTCTGCCCACTCTATATCATATGTATTGACTATATTTAAGCCGAAATCTCCATGCAAATTCATTCCTGCTTCCCTTGCAAGATATAATCCGCCTATGTTTCCGCTTAATATCTCTGTTATGCCTGCATTTTTGAGCCGTTTTAACTGCTCTCTTATACGCTCTTCACGACCAAACATTCCTCTTGGTATCTCTGCTCCAATTCGGAAACCCTCTGCCCTTAATCGTTCAATCTCCGCTGTATCTGTAAACAACGGTATAAACACAAGGTCAAATTCTTTAAATGCATTGCCAAGCTTTGTTGTGGTTGCTCGTGCATATCGTTTTTTTCTGATTGGTGGTATGTGTGGTTCTGCCTGCTTTATCTCAAAATCATTTATCTGATAATTATGCCACCTTGAACGCAAATCATCAAGCTCCTCTATAGCCTTTCGCCTGAGTGCATTTATCTCGGACATCGGTACGGCTATTTCTTCATCTGCTATTATTTCAAGATTTTTTATATAATATGCCGTTCCGCCTGTTTTGCTGAGCTGTTTTTCACACTTGGATTTATCGGTAGCCTTGTTTATCGCTCTTTCAATCTCTTTTTCTCCTGTTACCTCAACCTCATATTCACCGTCAGTTATTTTAAGCCTTGTCACTTTTCCCAGCCTTGCTTCAAATTTTCCGCTTATCGGTATATTTCGGATTTCATCTTTATAGCTTTGTCGGATTTCACTGAATAACTTTTCATTTGCTGATATTACATCCTCTTTGGTTCGTATGCCAAACATCTCTCTGCCTGTTTTGCCTGTAAAATATCCGTCTGTAAAGCCTGTTCTCGAAAATACTCCTCTTAACATTTCCCATGTCTGTTCACTTATACAGCCGTTTTCTCTCTGCTCTGCACACGCTCTTACTGCCACACTTACATATTCAGGTCGCTTCATTCGTCCCTCAATCTTTGCTGAGGCTACTCCCATTTCCTGTAGGGTGGATATATGCTTTATCAGACTGTTGTCTTTCAGACTTAATGCGTGTCCGTTTCGCTCTCCCTCAGTCGAAAACGGTAATCGGCAGGTCTGGGCACACGCTCCTCTGTTTCCGCTCCTTGAACCAAGCATCGCAGAAAAATAGCATTGTCCTGATATGCTCATACACAATGCACCATGTACAAAAACCTCAAGCTCTATCGGCACTTCTGCCGCCTTTGCAATTTCCTTTTTGCTCATCTCTCTGGACAATACAACTCGCTTAAAGCCCATTTCATACAAGGCACGAACTCCTGAGGCGGTATGTATGCTCATTTGTGTTGAGGCATGCAAAGGCATTTCTGGCACAAGCCTTTGGGCAAGCCTTGCTACCCCCATATTCTGCACTATTAATGCATCTACATCTGCCTCTGCCGCTGTTATTATTGCCTTTTTCAGCTCTTCAAATTCATCATCAAATATTATGGTATTTATGGTTACATATACCTTTACTCCATGAATATGGCAATATGCTACTGCTTTTTTTAATTCATCGGCATCAAAATTCTGTGCAGAGGTTCGTGCTGAAAATGATTTTTCTCCTACATATACCGCATCTGCTCCGCTTCTGACTGCTGCTATTAGACTTTCAATGCCTCCTGCCGGAGCAAGTATTTCTATTTTATTTTCCATGCTTTCCTGTTTTGCTCTTCCTTGGTTCATAGCTTATTTTCACCTTTTCCATAGGCTTTTTTGTTCCGCTTTCCTCGAAAAGTGAATACTGTGTCATTGGAATTACGCCCATCAGCTTTTCATTTTTCTTTTCGGTGGCTGTATCCTCTATCTGCAATTCCTTTGGGATTGCTCTTTTCAATCTTTCAACTTCCTTTGAAAGCTCCATTAACTGTGCTTCAAGTGCATTGTTTCGCTTTTCAAGCTTTTGATTTTCCTCTATTGCCCTTGCAAGCTTTTCCTTATACTCTGCACATTGATTATTTAACTCTGTAGATTGTCTTATTATCTGGTCTGCCTTTGTTACAACCTCATTACTGCGTTTCATTGCCTTGCTTCTGTCATCACAAAAATCAAGTGCCGCAAGTATTGCACAATCTCTTGTATCAAGATGCTTATTGTTCTGTGCTGTTCTTTGTATATGACGGATTACTTCGCCTGCAATTCCCTGTACATATTTTTCATCATCCATTGTTATAAGAGCATAGCTCCTGCCCTCTATCTGTACGCTGATTCGATTTTTACTCATCAGTACACATCTCCTTATCTAAATATCCACCTTAAATTATAATATAAATCGACATTTGTTTAAAGTATAATTTTAATTTTGTAACCTTTTTTCTGCACTCATTTTTCTAAACATTGGTGCATATAATTTACCGGTGATTACTATGAAAAAATTACTCGCCCTGTTTGCCTTTCTGCTCTGTCTTGCGTTGCTGATTACTCCTGCTCTTGGTGCTTATGAAGCTGACAATGATTCTTTTATTAAATATGTGGAATTTAATGTTACTGAATCTGCTCTTGCTGATGCAGTGAATGCGGATATTTCATCATCTGAACAGGATTGCCATATTAATTTTATTGATATTCTGGCTTATCTCGGTGCAAAATATGGTGGTGATTTTTCTTCTTATAAAAGCTCGGATTTGACTGCTCTTACGGACAAAATTCAAAACGGAGAAACGATTGAAAGTATTACTAAAGATATGAAGTATTTCAGCTACTACAGCAAAGCCTACAAAGCCGCCCTGAATGGAATGGTAGGAAATTCAGAGAACAACAACACCGAAAGTAATTACGGCTTGTGCTGGTATTCGCCAATAGCCAAAACCTTTCCGTACTCTGCCTATGATGATTTTGGAGCTGTAAGAACATATGGATATACAAGACCTCACCTCGGTCACGATATGATGGCGGCTGTTGGTACTCCTGTTATAGCGGTTGAATCAGGAACAGTTGAGTGTATGGGGTGGAATCCATACGGAGGCTGGAGAATAGGTATTCGTTCTGATGACCGCCAAAGGTACTGGTATTACGCCCACTTAAGACAAAACCGACCATATGCCGAAAATCTGAAAGAGGGCGACCGAGTAACCGCAGGAGATGTAATAGGTTATGTCGGCAGAACAGGCTACAGCACTACCGAAAATGTAAATAATATTACTCAAAGTCATCTGCATATTGGGCTTGAGCTGATATTTGACGAAAGTCAGAAGGAAAGCGACAATGAAATATGGATTAGTTTAACTGCAATAACCTCATTTCTTGAAAAAAACAAAAGTGCCGTTACTCGTGATAACAGCACCAAGGAATTTTATTCAGACAGACAGCTGAAATTAAAGGATGAAAATACTGAATAGGGAAAGTTTTCAACATTCTTTTGCAAGTATGTTAAAAACTTTTTAAAATATTAATTTGATATAATTCAATTTCAAAAATAAAAATTATTAAGACTTAAAAACAACCCTTTCTGAGTTTCAATCTCAAAAAGGGTTGTTATTATAGTATAAGTATAAAATTACTTTAAGTATGAGCTGCTTGCTGTACCAACCTTACCGCTGATACCCTTAAATCCACTTGCACAGCATACATATACTCTCATATTTGCAGTACCGATTGAAGGAACTGTAAGAGTACCGTTTGTAACCTGCTTTGTATCGCCTGTTACAGCATCAATGTATGTACCGTTTGGAAGATTCTTGAAGGTTGCACCGCCTGAAATAGCTACACAAGCAAGGCTGTCAACACCATTAGCTGTGTAACGGCGTGTGAATGCCATATTTCCGCCAGAAACATTGCTTGTTGTGTACTGACCCTTCTGGAGAGCAGGTACAGCACGACGGATTGCATTGAGCTGTCTTAAATGAACAGCAAGAGCTGAATTAAGTGTACTTGCAACAGTACCGCTTGCAGTATATTCGCTGAAGTCAGTAGCTGTAACATTACCTTCAAGACTTTCACCAAAGTAAGCACGACCTGTGGTTGAAAGTGGTGCATTAGGACCAACATCAATTACTGCACCCTTCTGGAACTCTGTTTCTGAACCATAGTAAACGCAAGGAATACCTCTGAATGTAAACATAAGATCCATATTCTCAGCCCAGTTCTGTGTGCTTCCGGTATATCTTACCTTTTCGCAGAACTGTGGTGAATAGTCGTGTGAATCAACATATACAACATTCCATGTTGAATCGTTGAAGTACTGGTCCTCAGAAAGTGCTGAACGCCATGCACCATTTGCATTTTCAAAATTCCAATGCATTGTAAAGTCGATAACACCTGTGCCGTTAGCCTTGCTATAGTCAGGTGTATGATAAGTAACACCGTTAAGGAATGCATTACTGCTCTTTTCAAAGCCTGATGTACTCTTATCTGTGTGAGCAGTATAGTGCTTCTTTGAATTTGCGAAGTTTGTTTCCCAATCAGAGAAGCTTGTTCCCCAGTTATTTTTCCAAGCGGATTCTGTTTCAGCCCAGGTATAGAAGAATGGTGAGTCTGAAGGACCGCCTTCGTTTACAAACTCACTCCATCTTGCACAAACCTCACCAAAGATATAGAAGTTCTTAATATCCTTATATGCAGGGAAGTAAGCAGAGTTAAGTGTCCATCTGTTGATATGCTTTTCTGTATCAAGACGGAAAGCATCAACACCATATTCATTTACATAATTTAAGTATGTTGAGTTGATATACTCAGCAACTAATGGATTTTCTGTATTTACATCTCGGCAGTCACCTTCGATTGAAGCGTACTGTTCGAGTGGCTGTCCCCAACCGCCACCGGCTGTTTCTCTGTGGTAGTTTTCAGACATATCATGGTCTGAGCTGTGTATGCTCTGCATAATATCAAGACGAGCCTGGAACTGTTCTCCGCCCTCCATAGAGTCATAATTTGGATAAGCTGTATCAAGCTCACTGCCAGGAATAACCTTCATACTGTCAGGTGAACCAAGATCCTGAATTGAGTTATATTCCTTAGTGAACATAGGACAGAGAGTTGCTTCACCAAAGTTACCTGTGTGGTTCCATACAACATCCTGTATAATCTTCATACCCTTTTCGTGGGCAGCAAGGATGAGGTCTGAATAATCAAAGTCATCGCTCTCATAACGAGCATCAACGGTTGCAAAATCCATTGCGTGATAACCATGGTAGTCATATCCACCGCCGTTTGTTACAACAGGGGTAACCCAGATTGCTGAGAAACCGAGAGCCTTGATATAGTCAAGCTTTTCAGCAAGACCCTTGAAATCACCACGCCATGCAGGGTCAGAGTCAGGGTTATTAGCCTTTTTATCATCCCAGCAATGAACATTGTTTCCTGTATCACCATCATAGAATCTTGTGGTAATTACAAAATAAATGGAATCTTCACGCATATCAGTACGATCCCATGAATCGAACTCATATGGGTTATGTGAATAAAGTCTGTTGTTTTTAATCCAGCACTCATTATTGGTGAGCTTGAATTCTGATGTCTGAGTACCGTCACCCTCAACAAACATTACATTTATCTTAGAAACATTATCAAAGGTATATGTGTACTCCTTGTAGCCGTCAGTAGCCTTGCCTGCTGACTGCATTGACTTACCCGGATAGCTTGTTTCCTTATTTACCGGAAGGCTGTTCCAGTAGTAAATTGAAGGAGCAGAACCCGAATTATCAAAGTAGTGAACCTTTATACTGCTTGATGCTGCAACGCTGTCATCTTCTTCAGTTGTAGCCGCACTGGCTGAAAATACGCCTACTGAACCGGCAACGCAAACTGCAAGCAAAGAAGCAAGCACTCTTTTAAAGTTTGCCATAGATTTTCCTCCTAATGACATATAATAATACAAATATATTATAAAATAGACTATATTGGATATATTTCATTTTTAGAATTATATCGCTTCTTTGCCTGCCAAATATTTTATGGTTCATTTGGTTATTTTCTACAAAAAAACTGATTTCTTTAAAAATTTAACTTGAATATATCCTTTTAACTAAAATGCTGTTCGTCATTATTACCTATTTTTCAGAAAATTTATGAATATTATTTGGTTGCGTATTAAAGAGTTTTCTGTCCTTTTTTACCGCTGCCGCTTCAAGCTCAAACCAGAATGTGCTTCCCTTATCCGGTGCCGAACGCACTCCGTAGTGTGCATTGTGTGCATCAAGTATGCCCTTTACTATTGAAAGCCCCAGTCCTGTGCCGATTACTCCTCGCTTATGCTGTTTATCTACCTTGTAATATCTGTCCCAGATAAGCTCAAGCTTATCAGCAGGTATGCCCTCGCCATGGTCTGTTACTTCAACTATTACTTTTCCGTTATCAACCCTTTGCGTTACTATTACTGTTTTATCTTCTCCACAATGATTTATCGCATTATTGACAAGGTTATATATTACCTGTGATATTTTCAGCTCGTCAGCTACAACATATACCCTTTCACTACTATTAAAGCTTATGTTATATCCGTCCTGCTCTTTAAGCTTTACATAGCGACCGAATATTCCTTCGATACTGTCAGTAAGACAATACCTGTTCTTCTCAGGCTGAATTGCTCCCGATTGCAGTTTTGATAAATCAAGCAGGTCATTAACAAGACTGGAAAGCCTCGTAGCCTCATCAATTATTATCTGTATGTTTTCAGGGGTATTCTCTCCGGGCAAATCCCTCATCACTTCGCCATACCCTGTTATCATTGTGAGCGGAGTTCTTAAATCGTGAGATATATTTGCTATAAGCTCCCTTTGAAGCTTTTCCGTTGCCTCAAGCTTTCTCTTTGCATAATTCAGAGTATCATTAAGCTCCTCAACCTCAAGATACCCCTTAGCATTAAATTCTACCTCGTAATTCTTCTTTGCAAGCTCCTTTGCTGAATTGTTTGTCTGAGATATTGGAGTTGCTATGCGATTACTTGCAAATATAGAAAATATTACTGCAAGCAGTACAAATACTATTGATATTAAAAAAATCTGGTTCTTGAATATCTCAACAGTATTATTTAACGGCGTGATTGAAGATGTTACTATCAGAAAGCACTCGCTTCCGTCCTTTAACTCTATGATTTTTGAATAAATCATATTTTTTACCTTGCTTGTCCTTTTGCTGTATCTGTAGCCGTTTTGCAAGGTGTCATTAGTTGCATTCGATTTTTCAATTATCTTATTAAAATCAGAATGAGCTGTACTATTCAATATGTTATTAGTAATACACAGATATTCTCCGTCATTATCTTTTGCAGATTTATAATACGAATATACCTCATGATATGCCAAATCAAGTGCCATTACAGGACTGTCATAATCACAGGAATATTTCAGAGAAAATAATGAGGTTGAATCATATACATAAACAGATAATGCATTGTAGCTTGCAATATTCTCAATAGTTCCCTGTACATTTTTATTATCCGCAAGTGATTTTGATATAATTTTTGCATTTTTTTCTACCTGTGTAGATTTTGTGTAAGTATAAAATGTATCAAGAAAAAATGTATTAAATCCCCACATTACAATTACTATGATAAGTCCGAATAACAGAAAATATCTCAATAATTTGAAATTCAATGGGGTTTTGTTGGACATTTTTTTACGCAGTTCAAAGAGTTTCAAATCTGTAGCCAACTCCTCGCAATGTAACTATACAGCGACTGTATTCACCAAGACTTTTTCTGAGCAATTTAATATGAGTATCAAGGGTTCTTTCATCACCAAAGAAGTCATATCCCCATACCTCACTAATAAGCTTTTCTCTTGTTAGTGCAAGACCTTTGTTTTTTACCATATAAAAGAATAATTCATATTCCTTTGGTGTCATTTCAACTCTATTGCCGTTTATAGTAACAATTCTTGCTGAAAAATCTACTGCCAGATTTTCATAAGTGAAAACATCATTCTTTGACAAATCATTATTGCTTTTGTTTGTACGCTTGATAACCGCATTAACACGCATCATAAGCTCCTTTGGAGAAAACGGCTTTACAACATAGTCATCACTTCCAAGCTCAAAGCCATGAATTTTGTCATATTCCTCTCCACGAGCCGAAAGCATAATTATTGGAGTTTGCTTAAATTTGCGGATTTCCTTGCATGCAGAAAATCCGTCCAGCTCTGGCATCATAACATCCATTATAATAAGATCAAAATCTTCCTTTCTGCAAACCTCAATAGCCTGCATTCCGTCTGTAGCCTCTGCTACCTCAAAGCCCTCAAACTCCGCATATTTTCTGATTATCTGACGAATTCTAAATTCATCATCTACAACAAGTATTCTGCTCATTGTCATATTCCTCCCATTAATTTTTTATCTAAATTAAACCTTTTAAGCATACTTTTAATTTTATTATAACATAATTTACTATATTAATGTGAAAATTGTATGTTGAAAATAAAAATATTTTGCAAACCACAAGCAAAAGCGGTACAGATTTACATTATTCTGCACCGCCTTTTTATAAGAGATTTTCTGTAATTATAGTATTATTTTATTATTCTTTCAATTTTACAAGTATGCTTTTTGTAATTGGTTTCCTTGTCGGTTGTATAGTTTATGCCGACAAGGATAATTTCTCCGCTGAGATTTTTTAAGCTGTCTGCATATTCTCGGTTTT
>JAKSRB010000067.1 GCA_024403825.1 Ruminococcus sp.
TTTCAATAATTAACTCTACTGGTAAGACATTATTGCCACTTTTATAGCTCATTGCAGATTCTCCTTAATATTTTCAGATTAATGAGTTTTAGCAAAAGCCATATACACAGACAGCTTTTGCTATCTGCTTACAATATCTGCATTAATAGTAAATGCCAAAAAACTAACCTCCTGTTTGTTGATTATATATTATAAAACTGTTTTGCGTTTTCTGCTGTTATATCCAAAAGCTCCTGCACTCCGAGTCCTCGCAGCTCTGCAATTTTCTGGGCTGTATATACTATTTTTGTACTGTCATTTCGTTTTCCTCGGAATGGTACAGGTGACATATATGGAGCATCTGTTTCAAGCAACAGTCTGTCAAGTGGTATTTCTGTGGCTACCTCTACGCTGTGCCTTGCATTTTTAAAGGTTACAACTCCTCCAAGGCTTATATATAATCCAAGCTTTACCGCTTCTCGCATTAATTCGACACTTCCTGAAAAGCAATGCACAAGTGCCTTTGGTCTGTACTTTCGCAATAACTCAAAGGTATCTGCGTGTGCCTCTCTGTCATGCACTACGATTGGCATTTCAAGTGAATTTGCAAGCTGTAACTGCTCTTCAAATATTTTATGCTGTAACGGCTTTGGCGTTTCCCAATGATAGTCAAGCCCTGTTTCTCCGATTGCTACTACCTTTTTATGCTTCGTAAGCTTTTCAAGCTGTTCAAGATAATCATTCGGCACATTTTTCAGACACTCTGGATGAAATCCTACTGCCGCATACATATATTCATATTTTTCTGCAAATTCTATGCATATTTTTGCTGTTTCAAGGTCAACGGCATTATTTACAATTCCGCATACTCCCTTGTCTGGCATCTGATTTAAGATTTCTTCTCTGTCCTCGTCATACCATTTATCATCATAATGGGCATGCGAATCAAATATATTATAAAAATTTGTTTCCATTATTATTTCAACTCGTTTAATAAGAATGCACAACTCATCGGAGGGATTTCAAGCTTTCCGTTTTCATTCAGCTTTGCTCCGAATAACGGCTTTGCATCGGTATATCCCGGCGGTGGTGTGGTTATTTCTGTTTCATTTCCTGCATTAAAGGTGCAATATAATGCTGTGTTTTCATCGTGGCGGATATACGACAATCTTCTGCCCTCGGCATATAGTCCGATAAATTCTCCGTCCCATAATGCTGAAATTGATTTTCTTAAATCTGCCATCTGCTTGTGCCACTCGATAAGCTCTTTATCTTCTCTGCCCCATGGATAACAGCAACGATTGAAAGGATCTCTGTAGCCCTCCATTCCAGCCTCATCACCATAATATACACAAGGAAATCCAGGTAAAGTATATTGCATTGCTACGGCTAACTTTAAGAGCTTTACTCCTCTTTCTCTCTGTTCGGCTGAAAGCTTGTGTGATGCCTGCCAGCCTCTGTCCCTGCCGTTTAACGGCTCGCCTGCAATTACTGTCAAGGCTCTTTCTGTGTCGTGGGTTGAAAGCGAATTCATTAATACTCTGAGTACAGGACGAGGGTAGTTTTCTACAACGCTCATTATTGCATTTAATGTATATTTTGCCTCTTGCCCTCTGCAAAAATCAAGTATTGCATTTCTGAATACATAGTTCATTACCGAGTCAAGCTGAGAGCCAAGCAGGAATTTTCTTCTTGCTCCGTAGCTTTCCTTATTGCTTGCATCTTCCCATACTTCGCCTACTATAAATGCCTCTGGATTTTCTTCCTTAACTGACTTTCTCAGATTTTCCATAAATTCATCCGGAAGCTCGTCAGCGACATCAAGACGCCAGCCTGAGTTACCGCATTTCATCCACTTTCTGACAATTCCGTCCTTGCCGTTTATATATTCATTGAAAGCAGGGGAGGTTTCAATTACCTCTGGCAGAGTATAAAAGCCCCACCATGAATGGTAGTTATGTGGCCATTCGTTGAATTTGTACCAAGTATAATATGGCGAATTTTTATCTCTGAAAGCACCGCTGTTTCCGTATCTTCCTGAGCGGTTAAAGTATATACTGTCAGCTCCTGTGTGAGAAAAAACACCGTCATTTATTATATGTATTCCTTTTTCCTTTGCTTTTTGGCAAAGCTCCTTGAAATCGTCCTCATTTCCGAGAATTGGGTCAATGTGAGCATAATCGCCTGTATCATAGCGGTGATTTGAGTGTGCTTCTCCCATTGGATTCAGATATATACAGCTTACTCCCAGCTTTTCAAGATAATCCAGCTTTTGAGTAATACCCTTTAAATCGCCCATAAAAAAGTCGGTATTGGTGATTTCTCCGTTTTCATCAGGCTGCCATTGTGGCAATTCGTACCAGTCCTTATGGCGTTTATAATCGGTTCTTTCGATTTTCTTTTCCTCACCGCTGAAATTAAATCGGTCAGGAAAAATCTGATACATTACACCGCCAACAGGCCATTTTGGAGTTTCAAAGCCTTTTTTATAGCAGGTAATCTGCCAGCTTCTGCCCATATCATATTCAATAGAGCTTACAATTTTAGGGTCATCAGAAAGCACAATATATCGGATTCCGTCAGGTGTATAAAGCTTAAAATTATACCAGTAAAGACCAATGCGGTCAGGTGTAAACTCGCACTCCCAGACCTCAGTCTTATTATCAAAGCTGCCACACCAAAGCATTTTGGTAAAAATCCAGTCATAATCATAATCATATTTTGCACACATCTCAGCTTTCTGAGTATGCAGTTCTCTTGGCAAAAGTATTCTTAAAATGATTTTAGTATTTTCTTCAACAGCACCAAAGGGTGCTTTGTAATAAATATTTTTTGAGTCAAATGGAATAGGCATATTCTCACTCCAGATTATTTGCAATAATGCATTATTGTGTTTTTAGTATAGCATAAAATGCAATAAATTTCAATGGTGGGATTGGGTTTGATATTTTAATAGCTGGTAATAAATTTTAGGATATTCAGCTTCATATTTTTGAAAATTATTTTGAATTAAAATAGATATATTTCTTACTAACAGGCATATACTACATTATAATCTAAAGTCAATAAATATCTAAACATCCTTATTATGTTGCTTATTATTTTATGGTATTTTTGTACTTTTATTGACATTCACAGTTTAAATGATTATAATATAATTATAGTTAGTCCTTTAAAGATTAAACTGTCCACAGGATTTATCAATAATTTTTTACATTAAAAACAGCTTAATTTAAAAAGCAAAAACATTTGTTTCATAATCTTAATTTAACTGCGGACAAGGAGAATATATATGTATAAAATAAAACCTTATTATAAAGATTTGTACAAAGTTAATATTTCTGAAAAAGCAAAAACCAACAATAGTATATTAAAATTTTATATATCTGATAGTATTTCAAAAAATATATCTTTAAAAATGGCGGATGTATCAGAATCACTGATTTCTTCAATAATGCATATTATTATAGATAAGTAAAGGTGGCAAGATGAGTAAAAATTCAATAGAACATAATTCTTCTAAGGAAGCAGAAAGCATAGTAAAAATTTAGCTTTTTTCACCATTATTGCAACTATGTTATTTATTATTGTGATTATTATCTTTTTAAAAGATACGCCAGATGTAATGGAAAAAATCATATATACTGCTGGCGGACTTATAGCTGGTGCATTAGGTGGATATGGTTTTGGCAAAACTAAAAAAGATGAATAGTATTATTAACATATATAACTACAATGAATTTATAAATATTCATTGTAGTTATTTTTCTTAATTCCACTTAGACTAACAAATCTACTATTTCTAATTATTTGTTGTGACTAAAATAATAAAAATCAAACGCACAAATCTACATAATTGATGATTTGTGCGTAATTTATTTTCAGCCTTTTTATTTGTTTTCAATATGCTCAAATTCTACAGAATAGTCATCAATGAAACCCTCTAAAACACCTTTAATCAAGGTTTCAGCCTGCTGGTCGGCAAGCTCCAGTATTCCACATTCAGCACAGTTATTTTTTGCATCCTCCTCAGCTAAAGCCTGAGCCTTGTTTGCATCCTCCTTTTCATTTGTATTAAATAATGAAAATTTCTGGTCAAAATATTGTATTGAGTTTGGGTCAATTTTAACATCTAAAATTTCAGCATCAGGAATTTTAATGGTTATAGTTTTTGCTTTTTCATTAACATCTGTTTCAACCTTTTTTGCATCTATTCCTGCCCTTATAGTAGCATTATAAACCATTGTAAAATCAGCAGAATTTATAACAGGAATACCCTCATCTGTATATTGGGCAACACCTGTATATGTAAGCTTTGCAGTTGTCAGCTCGCTTGCTTCCTGCAACTTGCCTGAGATAAATGATGATGATACGGCTGTATGTTTTTTAGTACCCATTAACAAAAACATTATTAAAATTGCAATTACTAAAACTGCAATTATGCCTAACAGAATTGCAATAAGCTTTGATTTTATTTTTGCCATAGAATAAACCTCCTGTTAATCAGTTTTATTAAAAAGCCCAGATAACAAATGCTCTGATAAGAATTAAAGCAACGATTACAGCTAAAATAATAGGTGCTGTTTTCATTATCTTTTTAAACATAGATTTCACCTTTATTCTTCTGTTTTTTACATTATAATATAAAATTATATATTATGTCAACATATGAAATTTGCTAAAAAGGGACTGTGAAACAAGGCTTTTATACCTATGTTTTTCACAGTCCCATTTCTTCTGTTTAATTTTTTATTATTTATTCTTAATCATTAAACATCTTTTTCAGCTTATCAAAAAAGTTCTTTCTCTGGGCATAGTTTTTGTCATTTGTTGTTGAATCAAGCTGTTTTATCAGCTCTTTCTGCTTGGAATTAAGATTTTTTGGTACTTCTATAGTAACTCTTACATACTGATCGCCATTGCCCTTACTTCCAAGATGTGGGAAGCCCTTGCCTTTCAGCTTAAATACATCATTTGGCTGTGTTCCCTCGTGAATGGAATATGATACCTTGCCGTCTATTGTCGGTACGATTACATCTGCTCCAAGTGCCGCCTGTGCAAAGGTTATCGGCATATCACACCATATATCATCGCCCCTGCGTTCAAATACAGTATGTGGCTTAACACGAACCACAACATGTAAATCTCCTGCAGGTCCGTTGTTGTAGCCTGCATTTCCTCGTCCGCCAACATTCAGTATCTGTCCGTCCCTGATTCCTGCCGGAATTGTAATATCTACACTCTTGGTCTTTCTTTGTCTGCCTGAGCCACCGCACTTTTTACATGGGTCGGTTACTATTTTTCCCTTGCCATGACACGCATCGCAGGCACGCTGAGTCTGCACCACACCGAACATTGTTCTCTGGTTGATTGTTACCTTTCCTGAGCCACCGCAGGATGTACAGGTCTTTGGCTGTGTTCCTGCCTTTGCTCCTGTTCCATGACATTCTCCGCAGGTTGTTACACAATTATATTTTACCTCTTTCTTACAGCCAAATGCTGATTCCTCAAAGGTTATATATAATTCGGTCTGTATGTCACTTCCTCGCATTGGTGCATTAGCGTTGTTAGCTCGTCTGCCACCGCCACCAAAGCCACCAAAAAAGCTTGAGAATATATCATCTATATCTATTCCCTGACCAAACGGACTTCCTCCGCCTGCTCCTGCTCCATAGTTTGGATCTACTCCTGCGTGTCCGAACTGGTCATATCTTGCTCGCTTCTGATTATCAGACAGAACCTCATATGCTTCATTTACCTCTTTGAACTTTTCTTCACATTCCTTATCACCTGGATGTAAGTCAGGATGATACTTCTTTGCACTCTGTCGGAATGCTTTCTTTATTTCGTCATCTGACGCACCCTTTTGTACTCCGAGTACCTCATAATAATCTCTTTTATCTGCCATTTAACGCACCCTCAATATATCTTATGTATTTTTCCGCTTATGATTACTAAGCTTTTCACACAATTCTTCCTTATCTAAAAAAGGAGGAGCGGAATTTCTGCTCCCCCTATTTTATCATATATTACTGGTTATCGTCAACATCTTTGAAGTCTGCATCATATACATTTGGATCGCCACCATTATTCTCTGGTGCTGCTCCGCCCATATCAGGTGCTGCTCCCTGTGGTGCTGCCTGCTGATATAACTTTGCTGATACATCATAAAGGGCTTTCTGTAATTCGTCCTTTGCTGTTTTGATTGTATCTATATTTCCGCTTGCATTTGCATTCTTAGCGGCTGTAATCTTTTCATTGATAGTTGCCTTGTCTGCCTCTGGTAACTTGTCGCCGTTCTCATTTACAAGCTTTTCTGCCTGATATACAAGGTTTTCAGCTTCGTTCTTTGCATCTACCTCTTCACGGCGTTTCTTATCCTCAGCAGCAAACTGCTCTGCCTCTTTTACAGCCTTGTCAATATCGTCCTTGCTCATTGAGGTTGTATTCTGAATCTGAATCTTCTGCTCCTTACCTGTGCCAAGGTCCTTAGCTGATACATTTACAATGCCGTTTGCATCAATATCAAAGGTTACTTCAATCTGTGGTACACCACGCATTGCAGGTGCAATTCCTGTTAATGCGAATAAACCAAGCTGTTTGTTATCTCTTGCGAACTCACGCTCACCCTGAAGTACATTGATTTCAACCTGTGTCTGGTTGTCTGCAGCTGTTGAGAAAATCTGGCTTTTCTTTGTAGGAATGGTTGTGTTTCTGTCAATAATCTTTGTCATAACACCGCCCATTGTTTCTACACCGAGTGAAAGTGGAGTTACATCAAGGAGGAGAAGTCCGTCAACCTCGCCACCGAGTACGCCTGCCTGAATAGCCGCACCGATTGCAACACATTCATCTGGGTTAATGCCCTTGAATGGCTCTTTGCCGATTAACTTCTTAACTGCTTCCTGTACAGCAGGGATTCTTGATGAACCACCAACCATAAGAACCTTATCAATCTGACCAATCTGTAAGCCAGAGTCTGAAAGTGCTGAACGAACAGGACCCATTGTTGCTTCAACGAGGTCTGATGTAAGCTCATCAAACTTTGCTCTTGTGAGTGTGAGGTCAAGGTGCTTTGGACCTGTCTGGTCTGCTGTGATGAATGGGAGGTTGATTGATGATGTTGTTACACCAGAAAGCTCAATCTTAGCCTTTTCAGCAGCTTCCTTTAATCTCTGCATAGCCATTTTGTCGCCTGAGAGGTCAATGCCTGTTTCTGTTCTGAATGATGATACCATCCAGTCAATAATTCTCTTATCGAAGTCATCACCGCCAAGACGGTTGTTACCTGCTGTTGCAAGAACCTCCTGCACACCGTCACCCATTTCAATGATAGATACATCAAATGTACCACCGCCAAGGTCATATACCATAACCTTCTGGTCATTTTCCTTGTCAACACCGTATGATAATGCAGCTGCTGTTGGCTCGTTGATAATTCTCTTTACATCAAGACCTGCGATTTTACCAGCATCCTTTGTAGCCTGACGCTGTGCATCTGTAAAGTATGCAGGAACTGTGATTACTGCCTGAGTTACCTTTTCTCCAAGATAAGCCTCAGCATCAGCCTTGAGCTTCTGGAGAATCATTGAAGAAATTTCCTGTGGAGTGTAGCTCTTGCTGTCGATTGATACCTTATATGCTGTACCCATTTCACGCTTGATTGATGAAACTGTTCTTTCTGGGTTTGTAATTGCCTGACGCTTTGCAACCTGACCAACCATTCTTTCGCCATCTTTTGAAAATGCTACAACTGAAGGAGTTGTTCTTGCACCCTCTGCGTTTGCGATTACTACTGGCTCTCCGCCTTCGATTACTGCTACACAAGAGTTTGTTGTACCTAAGTCAATACCGATTGTCTTTGCCATAATTAATTCCTCCGAATTTATTTTAATTGATTTAATATATTAAATTAGTCAGCTGTTTGCCAGCCTTATTTACTTTTATGCTTAGTCGCAGTTTGCAACCTGTACCATTGCGTGACGGATTACCTTATCACCGATTTTGTAACCCCTCTGGAAAACGCTTGAAATTGAATTTTCCGCAAGCTCTTCATTTTCAATCTTTGATATTGCGTTATGGATATTTGGGTCAAATGTATCGCCAATTTCTCCATATCCTGTAATTTTCAGCTTTTCAAAGGATTTTGCAAGCTGATTTGAGATTAACTCAATACCCTTTAAAATTTCGGGGTCTGCATCCTTGAGATTTGCAAGTGCCATTTGTACACTATCCGCTACAGGGAGCAGTTCAGTTACTGCCTTTGCTGTTGCATCATCATATAGAGAAAGCTTTTCATTTGCTGTACGCTTGCGGTAGTTGTCATACTCTGCGGCAAGTCGCATATATTTGTCCTTCCACTCGGCAACCTCATTTTCAAGCTTTGCTGTTTTTTCGGCAGCCTCGTCTATTACTTCAACTTCCTCCGCCTCTACTGATTCAGCTTCTTCTACTACCTCTACGGTTTCTTCTGCTGTGTTTTCTACAACAGTTTCTTCATTTTTATGTTTCTTAGGCATTATTATCCTCCTTTATATCCTTATTATTTATATATTTAGCGTTTTATGCATTTTTATAAATTTTAAACTCGATTGATAATATTACACAGCGTTGCTTTAATCTAAATTATCATTTAAATTGTAATCAGCTCATTTATCAGATTACCTGCACACTCTGAAATACAATTCAGCACCGCTATTGAACGGCTGTAATTCATTCTTACTGAGCCGATTATTGCAAGCACTCCTGAGGGGTTATTATCAACCATATATCTTGACGAAATCAAGGCACTTTCTGAAAGCTCAACTCTGCTGTTTTCCTTGCCGATAAACACCGCTGTATCAATAGGCACTTTGTCAAGCATAGCAGCTAAATCGTGGTCATTTCCGAGATATTCCATAAGCTTTTTTACTGAATAGAAATCTGTATCAGACATAAACAATAGCTTAGTCAGACCACTTTTGCATATACTCACCTGACACGCCTTTTCAGCAGCATCATAAATTGCAATCAAAACATCAGGAATAAGAAGTGAAAGCTCACCATATTTAGCGGCAGCTGTCTGTAGAAATGGTCGGTTAATAGAAGAAAGCCTGATACCGACAAAAATTTCATTCATAGCCTGATTAAAGATGCTGAGAATTTCAGGAGTTACAATATAACTGCATCTGAAAAGCTTAGTCTGGATAATTCCGTTTGAAACAATCAGAACAGCCATAGCAGTATGAGAACCAATCTGAACGAAATTAATCCTATGCACCCTGCTGTTATCACTACAGGGAGTAGTAGCAACAGCGGCACAATCGGTAAGCTCTGACAAAAGCTTAGTAGCACCATTAAGAATACTCTCAGGGGAATCAGCGGACTCATAAAGCTTATTGGAAATATATTCTCTGCCTTGCTCCGAAACAGGGGTAACGGTCATTGAGTTATCAATATAATACCTGTAACCGAGGTGAGTAGGGATTCTGCCAGCCGAGGTATGAGGCTGAACCAGATACCCACGATTTGTCAAATCAGCCATATCGTTACGGACGGTAGCAGAAGAAACATCAAGACCAGTCTGAGCGATAAGGCTTTTAGAGCCGACAGGCTCACCGGTATTAATATAGCTGTCAACCACAGCGGATAGAATTTGTTGTTTTCTAACAGATAAAGCCGTAGTCGGTCACCTCTTTATAATACCGAATTTGAAGATTAGCACTCTAAGTATATGAGTGCTAAATCACTTTAAGAATAATATAATACCAAAGTCAGAAAAAGTCAAGAGGTTTTTGAAAAAATTATAAATTTATGCATTAAATGGCATTTCTGCTATTAAAAAATAAAGTCAAGAGCTTATATTAAATAACACCCCTGCCAAGCTTGACAGAGGTGTTCTGAATATTATGAATTATAATTAATTGTTGCTTTGGAAAGCTGACCGTTGTTTGCTCCTATTGAAATATTGTTCCAGTCCTCACTACTGCCTGTATAGTAAACATCTGTCAATGAAGTACCGTAAAATACATATTTACC
>JAKSRB010000068.1 GCA_024403825.1 Ruminococcus sp.
GGTGTTTTTGTGTCTGATTGCAGCATTTATTGGTGTTGACTTTACAGGAACTCTTACATTTTTTCAGAGCTATTCTAAAGCAATGGCAAATCAAGGTGCGAGTGATAGCGGTGGACTGCCATATTTCTTTTCAATAGGGCTTGATACAGTAACAGATGCATATAGCACAGATTCTCCGAGTATGTTTGGAGAAACCTTTGATAAGGTGCTGGATAGTCTGATAGAGGGAAATGTGAGGCAGGCAGAAACAGACGCAGTAAACTCACATATTGAAAAAGAAAATTATAATTATCATGGTTTGGAAATAGGACATCAAAGGGGAGTATTTTCATCAATAGTAAATACAGTATCCTCCGGTTCAATACTGCTTACAATATATGCATCAATCGCATCAGTAGTAAAGTCGCATAGCTGGGCAACTGCAATATTTATACTGCTGTGTCTGGCGGTAACTTTATTTGTATGGATGTTCATTCTGAATACCTACCGAGTAAGCTACAGACGATTGTTTATGGAAAACAGAATATATGATAAAGTTCCGCTGCAAAAAATATTTTTCCTTTTAGGTGTCAAAAGAGTAAAGAAAGTATCATTTGCAATGCTTAAATTATGTTTGTATCAGCTATTCTGGGAGTTTACAATAGTAGGCGGAATAATCAAGTATTTTTCATATTTTATGGTACCATATATACTTGCAGAAAATCCTGATTTAACAGGACGGCAGGCAATAACATTGTCAAGGAAGATGATGAAGGGACACAAGTGGCAATGCTTTATAATGATAATGTCATTCATATTGTGGGATATACTTAATTCATTTACTTTAGGCTTATTGGCAATATTTTATTTAAATCCATACAAAGAGGCAACATATTGTGAATATTACAATTATATAAGAGCAGAGGCAATAAAGAACAATATTGAAAACATAGAGCTGTTAAACGATAAATATTTGTATGAAAAGCCAGAAAAGGAACTGCTTGAAAGAACCTACAGCGATATAATAGAAATAATGAACGAGCCAGAGCCTAAGGTGACAGAGAGAAAAGGCTTCTGGAAATTTATGTTAGATGTATTGGGAATAATACCAAGCTATGACAAATCAGAAAAGTCATATGAGGCATTAATGGAACGCAGATTAAGAATAGGCATATATCAGTCAATGATAGAGGGCAAAATGTATCCATTAAGATTATTCACAATACCACCAAAGGAAAAGAATATAAAGGTAACAACCTTGCACTATATGCGACATTATTCCATACCGTCATTAATATTGATATTCTTCTTTATCTGCATATTTGGCTGGTTATGGGAAGTAGTACTGCATATGATGGTTGAAGGAGGATATGTAAACAGGGGGGTATTGCATGGACCATGGTTGCCGATATATGGCGGAGGAAGTGTAATGATACTTGTGCTGTTAAACAAGCTAAGGAGCAGACCTGCGGTACAGTTTTTCTCAGCGATGGTATTATGTGGAGTAGTAGAGTATTTTACCTCAGTATTTTTAGAGGCAACCCATAATGGAAAAATGTGGTGGGATTACAGCGGATACTTTTTAAATCTTCATGGAAGAATATGTGCTGAGGGCTTGCTGGTGTTCGGACTTGGAGGAATAGCAATAGTATATTTCTTAGCACCAATGCTTGATAATATATTCAGAAGAATACCATTAAAGATTACTGTGCCGATATGTGCGGTACTTTTGGCAATATTTTTGGCAGACCAGGCATATTCGGCAGTATATCCGAATATGGGTGAGGGTGTAACGGAATATGATACGGAGCTTTCAAAGCAGATAAATAAAGAAGCAGAAAAGGCAGAGAATGATGATACTACAGAGAAATCCGAAGCTACTACAGCAATAACGCAGACAGCATTTGAACCTTATTACACCTCAGATATGATATATGAAATGAGAGTATAAAAACAGAACAACCGTCAAGGAACAGCAGTTCTTTGGCGGTTGATTTGGTTTAGTTGTCATTTGGCTTATCAAGATATGGTAATGAGGGATATTCAAAGTCAGGTGGGAGGAGATTTAATTCACGCATTGTTTCATAGTAATCGTTATATTGGTGATAGTAATTGTAGGTGTCAATATACTTGAATAAATCAGTAAATGCTTTAGAATATAGCCTAATTCTTTCCTTTAAATCATTTGGAAAGCCATACTCTAATATTTTTTCTTTTTGTAAATATTTTTTCATTAGCTCAAAGGCAGTTTTTTCAGTTTCACCATAAAATGGATAGTAAACAGAAAGTTGTTCTATAACATCACAACTATCTGATACGAAAGGGGGGGCTTGTATATCATCATCAATTTTATAGTTAGAAATTACAATATATTTGCTTAAACTCTTAGTATATAAATTTGAATATTTATATTCAGATTGTATTCTTTCTAATAAATCTGGTTTATCTTTACGGACAAATACTCTTAGTGATGAAAAAATGTCATCAAGTTTGGTTGTAGCATATAAAATATCTTCACTAATATCTTCACAGATAATGTTATTTTCACAATCATACAGCGTATATACAAAGTTATAGTTCAGATACTTTAAAAGTAAAGGACAATAAATTATATCTTTGCCATTCAATTTTAAAATAGATTTTCTTAATAATATATCATTTACTATGTATTGTTTTATAAAATTATTTCTCAGCTCATTTTTGCAGGATATGGAATTAATT
This sequence comes from Ruminococcus sp., assembly GCA_024403825.1. Taxonomy (GTDB): domain Bacteria; phylum Bacillota; class Clostridia; order Oscillospirales; family Acutalibacteraceae; genus Ruminococcoides. Next base: position 2,701 of record JAKSRB010000068.1, read on the forward strand.
TTTGTTCGTTCAATATTCAGGTTAAGATGATTTGTTTTACTTGATTTTTCTTTGCATTTTATATATATATCTCTAAATCTTTCTCTATATTGAATTATATTGTATACACCATCAAAAATTTTTATTCCGTTATATATACTATATGCACTTATACTGCCGTAACACCAGTATAACTCTTCAAAATCATTTTGCTTAACCTTATTCCAAATTGCACTTGGTATTTCTGCAAATTTTTTAATATCATCAAACCAATATTTTACAACAGGTTCACCCTCTTCCCAGACATACCAATCGTACCATTTTGTAGGATTATAGTCATAAATCTCTGTACTGAATTTTTCAATAACTTCATTTATAAGTGGTATTGTGATTGTTGTTCCAACTTTTGCTTTAACTCTTTTTAACTCAATATTACCTTGATTTCTCTCAAATGTAAATTTCCAGCCTTTTTCATCGTTTATATTTCTTGTGGTTACGGTTGCTTTATCGCCAATTAAAAAAGTTGCAAGTACACCTATGCCAAATTGTCCGTTTCTGCATACCTCAGATTTACCATTTTCATCAATAAACTGCTTTTGCCAATAGTCGCTGTTGCGTAAGGACGCACCTGCTTTTAAAAAGTAGTTTTTTATTGTTTCTGCGGTCATTCCTATTCCGTCATCAGTTATTGTAAATTCTTTCTTTTTAGTATTAACTATTACTTTAACATAACCAAAATAATCCTTGTTTTTTTCAAGAGCCTTGCGTTCTCTGCACGCATCAACTGCATTCTGTACAAGCTCACGCACACCAAAGGTTGGGTCATCTCCGTAAAGTGGTGCTACTAATAATTTTGTTATATCAGGGTTAGCTTCAAATCGCACTTCTTCGGGGTAGAAACTTTGGGATAATTCATCCTTATATTCTTTAGATAATATATTGCTGTCAACTCTGAAAATCGAAAAATCGTATTTATCATATCCGTACTTTTCACAAATTATAGCAATACATTTATCCAACATAAGCTGGGTATATTCTAACCAGCTTTTAATTTTTGCAAATTGAGTTACATTTTCTATTTTGTCAGCATTAATAACTAATTTTCTTGAGGGTGTATTCCATTCGTAGTTTCTAAAGTAAATACAGCCATTCCACTCGTATTCGCGTAAAGAAATATCCGAATGACTTATTTTTAAGCTTTTTATTATTGGTAAAGCTCTTTCGCGTCCAGTATCAAGCAGGTCTGCAAGAGAAAGGATTGCCATTGAATAGAAAATATCGCAATTATTTGGAGTTGATGATTTATAAAAACTTTCTAAGCTTCGTATATCTTCACCATGACTTCTTGCAATCATTCCAATTAATTTTAATTCATTATTATTGAAATCTTCTTCGCTGATTAGAGTCTTAGTTTTATCTGGATCTTTGTTGTCAATACTTAGCTGATCTTCAGTAATATGTTGATTGTTACCTGAATCTTTGCCGTAAATATTTAGCTTACCTAAAATAATATATTGTGAAATTTTATGATGATTACGCCTGATAAATTCGCCAATTACCATTTTATCATAATCAGTAAGCTTACCATTATCCTCAGGTAATTGCTGAAAATCTATTTTATCAGTACCAAATATTTTATTAAGTTCACTATCAGAGGCGTTGTTTATTTCCTTGCAGTATTCTTCCCATAATGTCTTAATACTTTTTGTGTCAAAATTATCTATTTTATAATCACCAGTTATCAGTTCATTAAATGCATCATAATTAATATACATACTTATATCATGAAAAAGTATGCCCATTACCGTAATAGCAAGGGTATATTCAGACATATTTTCAAAGCTTTTATCTGTGATGAGTTTATCAGCAATTATTAAAACATGATTTATATGGAGTTCTCCATGGTCAGTATATTCAGTAAAAAAGTCTGGTCTATTGTTGGTAAATGTTTGCTGAAGTGTAGTGATACATCTTTCTATTTTGTTAAGATAGGTATTATCCATTTCAACTGTATTGTTTAGCTTATTTATAAATCTGTCTGGGATATTAATTGCCATAAAACTCACCTACTTTAATTATTTCATAATAATTTTACTCTATCTTTTTTGCTTTGTCAATGTTTTCTATTTTGGTTCTTATTTTTACAATATTATTGTGTAGTTTTTTGTATTATATTTGCTTGCAAAAAAACAGACAGGTTAATACCTGCCTGCTTTTTAAAAAATATATTGGGAGTAAGGAATCAGCTTATTAATATTTTAGCATTACTTTTTAAGAATTTTTTTATTCCTCGTCCGCTTTTTCTTCTGTTACTTCTTCGGTTGTTTCCTCAGTGGTTTCTTCGGCTGTTTCTTCTGTAACTTCTGTTTTGGCAACCTCTGCTATTTCGGCTACCTCCGCAACTTCCTCAGCCTCTGCAACCTCTGCAACCTCTGCAACCTCTGCTACTTCTGCAACTTCCTCAGCCTCTGCAACCTCTGCAACCTCTGCAACCTCTGCAACTTCCTCGGCTGGCTCTTCGATTACTTCGATTTCATCTTCAATAATATCTTTAATTTCCTCTTCAAAGTCTTCGCCAAGCATTGCCTTTTTAGCTTCTTTTTCTGCTTTTGCTTTCTTAGCAGCAGCCTTTTTTGCAGCCATTTTTGAGGTGGATTTCTTTGGCTTTGGCACTTCAAGCTCCTTAGTCAGCTTAAAGTACATTACACCTAAAGGTGGCAAGGTTATTTCAATAGAATAATCTAAACCATGGTTTTCTATTACTTCTGCCTTAATTTCACCGTCATTGGTTACTCCGCAACCACCAAACTCGCTTCTCTCTGAGTTGAATACCTCTTCATAAATACCATATACTGGTACGCCAATTCTGTATTTTTCTCTCTGTACAGGCTGGAAGTTACAGATACACAAAATTTCACTGCCGTCATTTGCTATTCTGCGGAATGCGATTACACTATGCTGATAATCGTCAAGTGCTACCCACTGGAATCCGTTCCAATCGTAGTCATTTTCGTGCATTGCAGGAACTTCTTTATAGAACTTATTTGCTGCTGCAAAGAAGTCGTTTAACTGACGATGCTTGTCAAAATCAAGTAAATTCCATTGTAACTGTTCATTGGCGTTCCATTCGTCAAACTGTCCGATTTCACCACCCATAAACATTAATTTTTTACCAGGGTGTGCCATCATATATGTTACAAAGCCTCTGACTCCTGCAAACTTCTGGTCATATGGTCCAGGCATTTTGTTGATTAATGAGCCTTTGCCATATACTACTTCATCGTGCGAAATAGGTAACATAAAGTTTTCGGAGAATGCATATACCATACTGAATGTAAGGGTATCGTGGTGATAATTTCTCCACAATGGGTCTGTTGTGATGTATGAAAGCATATCATTCATCCAACCCATATTCCATTTATAGTCAAATCCAAGTCCCATATCCTGAATTGGATAACGAGTTACATTCGGCCATGCTGTGCTTTCCTCCGCTATCATCATTGCCTCAGGGTGGAACATATGAACTGCTGTGTTAAGATTTTGTAAAAAGTCAACGGCTACAAGATTTTCTCTTCCGCCATATGCGTTTGCAAGCCATTCTCCGTCTTTACGATTGTAGTCAAGATAGAGCATTGATGCTACTGCGTCAACTCTGATACCGTCTATATGGTACATATCAAGCCAGAACATTGCTGATGATACAAGGAAGCTCTTTACTTCATATCTTCCATAGTTGAAAATATAAGTACCCCATTCCTTGTGTTCACCAATTCTCCAGTCCTCATACTCATAACAGCCTGTACCGTCAAATCTTGCAAGACCATGTGCATCCTTTGGGAAATGTGCCGGCACCCAGTCAAGGATAATTCCTATGCCTGCCTCGTGACACTTGTCTATAAAGTACATTAAATCCTTTGGCTCGCCATATCTTGAGGTTGCGGCAAAGTATCCAGTAACCTGATAACCCCAGCTTCCGTCAAATGGAAACTCTGTAAGTGGCATAAATTCAATGTGTGTATAGTCCATTTTCTTTACATAAGGAATTAACTCCTCTGCAAGGTCTTTGTAGCTGTACATTCTGCCGTCACTATGCTTTCGCCATGAGCCTGCATTCATTTCATATACATTGATTGGCTGTGTTTTGTGTGGATGAGCCTTTTTATACTCATACCAATCACTGTCATGCCATTCGTAACCGTCAATATTATATACTCTTGATGCATTGTCAGGACGAACCTCACAATGGAAAGCATATGGGTCTGTTTTAAGACGCTTTTCCTGCCAAGGTGTTTCTACACAATATTTATAGCACGCATATTCCTGTACGCCCTCAATGAACAGCTCCCAAACACCTGTATCAAGTATTCTATACATATAATTTGCATCAGCGTTCCAGCCATTAAAATCACCAACTACTGAAACTGACAATGCGTTTGGTGCCCAAACTCTGAATACTACACCGTCACGATTATCCCAGTTTACAAAGTGTGCTCCCAAAAATTCATAAGCTTTTACAGAATCTCCTGCAAGAAACTGGTCAAGCGGAAATCTTTCATCATTTAATGTATAAGCCATATTAAACCCTCTTTCATAAAATGGTTTTAAAATCCACTTATAGTATAATATATTTTAAACAAATATGCAAGGAGATTTTAAAAGTTTTATGTAAATATTTTTGATTTTTTTGTAATGTAATGTTGTTTGTTGCTAAATGTGAATTTATTAGCTGTTTTTATTGAAATTTGACATCAAATTTTATTCTGTTATAATAATACTATCTTATTAAACAAATTTCAACCAACGATTTCCAACTTTGGTTGGAAAATTGAAAATTTTTTTGTTAAAGGACTGATAAAATGGATAAAAGGGCTGAAAAAAGCAAAACAAAAATATATAATGCTTATATGGAATTAATTGCAAAAAAAGAATTGCGTAAAATTACTGTTAAGGAGCTTTGTGTTGCAGCAGATGTAAATAAATCAACCTTTTATGCTCATTTTGAAGATATATATGATTTAAGCGAATATGTGGAAAATTGTGTGATAAAATCAGTAGTAACTGATAATATAAATACTGATAATATTATTGATAATAGTCAGCAATTTACAAACGATTTATTTAAGGCTATGAATAGCAAAAAGAAGCTAATTGAAACGGTTTTTTCAGGGAACAGAAAATATAATCTTGCAGATAAAATTTCTGAAAATTTAAAAAGCATTATATTTATAAAATACCCCCAAATGAAAAATAATATGCGGTTTAATATTCTTCTTGATTATGTTATTTTTGGTGGGTATTATGCTTACTCAGTAAATATAAATGCAAATGCAAATGAAAATTATGATGAAATTATTTCAGTTGTAGTAAAGGCTTCTAATCATATGAATACTTTGCTTAGAAATTCTGAGATATAATTATAGTTTAACTGATTTTTATTAATCAAATAAAAACTGCGGAGTAATAGAAAAATTCTATTGCTTCGCAGTTTGATTTTTGTTGATAATATAACCTTTAATCAGTTCATCTGTATATAATATACATTCAAGAACATTTCAAAAAATGCTGTTTCATCAAGATGATATTCTGCATATTTTTCGCCCATTTTTACCTCACCTGGTGCGGTAAAGGTTTCATAGTAAACTCCAGTTCTTTTTGTTATTACATTGTTTGCAATATAGCTTATTTTTGACGGAGTTACATTTGTGCAGAAAAAGTCCTTATTATCATTATAAAGATTTAGTGGTGCGGTCAGACTTTGCTTGGTTTGTGCAATCATTTTATTTAAGAACGATTGCAGATAAACCTGCTGACGCTGCATACGATAATTATTTGAGTCAAGCAAGGAGGTATCTCTGTCACGCACAAAGCTTTCTGCCATTCCTCCAACAAGATGATAGTTTTCACCCTGTTTGAAATCGCCTATTGTTTCCGGTGACACTACATCTACTCCGCCAATGCTGTCGTTTATCTCTGATATACCGTCTAATTCAAGTGAGAAATATGACTTGATAGGAACATTGAAGAATAATCTCTGAACGGCTGTAACTGCATATTCGCAGCTTTTGTTTTTGCCGTCACCATATGCATATGCAAGACATATTTGCTCATTTGATGTTCCTACATATGTTCCTGCCGCAGAATATTCTGCAATATCTGCCATGGTATCTCGAGAAATATTTATAAGCGAAATTCTTCCGCTTTCGGTATCCATTGCCATAAGTACCATTACATCAGACTGACCAGCAGTACCGTTGACCTTGTTGCCCTCAATTTCCCGCACATCTATGCCGAGAAACAGCAGACTTGTAACATTTCTGTTGTATTTATAGGTATGCCCATTATATACAATGTATTCTCCAGAGTTTTCACTTGAAACTCCGCTTGGTGGTATGATTGCATAATCTCCAAATAACTCTTTTTTACCTTTATCAATCATATAAAATACAGTTGCAACTATTATCAGAATTAATGCCAGTATTCCTGATGCTACTGATAACATTATTTTCTGCCAACGCTTCAATGACCTTCTGGAATGTCCACGATGACTCCTGTGGTGGTGTCTTTGATAGAATTTACGGTGTCCCTGAAATGGGGTGTGGTCGCTTTTTACGAAATTATGATAATCGCTTTGCACTCCGCTTGATGAAGATGAGCTGTGTCCCTTTGATGAAGAGCTGACTTTCTTTTTAACACGCTTGCGTTGCTCATGTGACGGTTTAAAATAAAAATCAGCAATTTCTTTTTTCTTAGCCTCAGCATCAATGTTATCTGCAAATGATGATGAATGATGATGACTTTCACCTGAATCGCTATGATGATGGTGGTGATGGTGATGATGATGATGACTACCGTCACTTGAACTGCTATGATGATGGTGGTGATGATGGTGGTGATGGTGATGTGTTGTTGAACTAACATAATCATAACCTTCACCAGTTTTATCCTTATCCACCTTATCAATCTTAGTATGATTGTGGTGCTGAGTGAGTGCAGGATCTAACCTGTAATCATTCATATCATCTTTTATAGTCTTTTCGTCATAAACATCCTTTGCACGCAGACTTCTGTCAACTGAAAGCACAAGAATTTCATTTGCTTTTGGTCGAGGTTCATTTTTAGCCTGTTCAGCAAATTTTTTGCGTTCCTTTGCAGACGGTTCATAAATGTATTCATCTGCTTCATTGGTGTTATTAGCAGTTTCCATTTTAGGAACAGGCTTGCGGTGTCTGTCACTCTGTGGGAATACTAAAATATCATCCGTAGGAGGATTAGGCTCGTCCTTAGATTTTTTAGCAGGCTTTTTGCGTTCCTTTGC
>JAKSRB010000069.1 GCA_024403825.1 Ruminococcus sp.
TGCTATTATACACCAATAAATGCCTTTTGTCAACACTTTTTTTATTTTTTACAAAGTTGCAATATTTCATTGACACTCGTATTAAATTATGTTATAATTTACCAAAGATGTAATATATGCTTCTATATATTACTAAATAAAGGATATAAATGTATTATTATGAAAGGAGAATTTTTATGTCCGATATATCAAAAAAAGTTACAAAATCTGCTGAACTCAACGAGGCTTTAAAAGAAAAAATTTCTATCAAAAAGCCTATTGTAAGACCTGGTAATATTAAAGGTGACTCTTCTGATTGGGAAGAAGCATGGGTAAGACTTGGAAACCCTTGGGTAAAATCTATTGGCGGAAGCTCTAAGGTTGCATCAATTAATCTTTCTAAAGATCTTTCTGCAAGTAAGATTAAAGAACTAACCGCTTTGGGTGCTACTATCTCTGACACTATTACTGTTTCTTTCCCAGAAGAAAAGCTTTCTGCTGTTAAAGAATTGTTAGACAAATAAAATGTAATGGATAAGTTGCTATTATATGCTCATATTGTTGAGCTTACACCCACAAAAATATTAATTATTTCGTTTGATACAGGAAAATGGTTCGTTACTGATGCACGCTTTCAGAGTGTCTTTAATATGATTGACGGAACAAATACACTTGATGACATAAAATGCAAAAGCTGCGATATTTCCTGTAATGAGATTGAACAGTTATACAATACATTAAATGATTTGGAGATGTTACACCCTGCTAAAACAGGGTGTAATCATATTGCCTGCGAGCCAAAAACTCCTAATCATGTAGTTATGAATTTAACAGAACAATGCAATATTAATTGCCTTTACTGTTATGTTGATGCCAGCCCCACCAAAAGCTGTTATATGTCACCCGAAATGGCTGTCAGGGTTGCATCTGAAATGTTAAAATTGAATGTCGATAATGATAAAAAGATTACTTTTGTATTTCATGGCGGTGAACCCACTTTAAACTTAGATGCCTTAGATGCTGTCTGTAGCTTTTTGCTTCCCTATAAGGAGCGTGTAAGCTTATCTATCCAGACAAATGCTACAAATATTTCAGACCGATTAATTTCGTTAATCAAAACATATGATATTAGTGTTGGCGTTAGTATGGACGGTTACGGTGAACTGCACGATAAAACAAGAGTTGACTTTGCAGGAAAAGGAACATTTAATCGTGTTTTACAGGGCATTAACCGACTACAGGACGAGGGAATTGCTTTCGGCATACTTACTGTATTAAACAGTAATAACTATAAACATACAGGTGAAATTCTTGATTACTATGCAAGTCTTGGAGTTCATAGTGTAGCCTTTTTGCGTCTTACGGAAATTGGCAGAGAAAATGAACATCCGGAGCTTTTAATCAGCGGTGAACAAATTTTTGAGGCATTTAAGGATATTATTGAATGGTTAATTGATTATAACAGCACCCACAGTATCCCTATGGAAGAGCGTACCATTTCAAAAATTGCTAAAATAATTTCTACTGGAAAACGAGATTATATGTGTATGCGAAAGCCTTGCGGTGCCGGCAGAGAAACATTGGGAATTGACACCACAGGCAAGGTATATGCCTGCGATAATATGGTTGGTCAATCTGAATTTTATATGGGCGATCTTAAGGAGAATGATTTAAAAACAATTATTGACAATTCTTCTGTTTTAGGCGTTATTAACCAATCAGTCAACAAAATGATTGACGAATGTGGAAATTGCTGCTGGAAAAATCTATGCAGTGAGGTTTGCTCAGCTCAATACTATATGTCCCAACACGCTGAAATTACAGATGAGCCTGAATGTTTATTCCATAAGAAGATTATCCCTGAAATTCTGAAACGCTTTTGTGACAAACCTAGTATATTTGAGCTTTTGTGTCCTGAATTGATAACACCTCAGCCTAAAAAATACTATTTTAATATTTTATATAATTGCAACAGCCATTGCATATTCTGTGCCGCTGACCATGACATTAATCCAAGCTCCTATATCATTACTCTGGATATGTTGAGTGACCTCATTAAATTACATAACATAAAAAAAGACGATATTGTAATAATTAATGGTGGTGAGCCTACACTTAATCCTGAGCTGATTGAAATGATTGAGCTGTTGTCAGCTAAACAGGTACTATCTGTTATTTACACAAATGGTCGCCGTTTAGCTGACCCTGATTTCTGTAAGTCTTTGATACAGGCTGGTATCAGTAAAATTTCTATCCCTGTTTTTGGTGATAATGCTGATACTCATGATTATTGTACAGGAGCAAAGGGTTCATTTGATGAAACTGTTGAAGGCATAAAAAATATCATCAGATTTAAAAAGGAATGTGGCTCTAACCTTGAATTAGAAATAAAGCTTTTATCTATTAAATGTCTTTTAGAGGAAAATCCAAAAATTATTAAGTGGATTTCAAAAGAATTTCCTTCAGTTGATATAATATCATTAAATGCTCTTATAGTTTCCGAAACTGTTTATTTAAGAAAAGAGAAGCTTTTGCCTGATTTTGATAGCTGGTCAAATTCAGTTAATAAGTGCATAGCTGCTGCAAGAGAATATTCTGTTATAGATAAAATCTTTCTTAATGATACTCCGTACTGTCTTTTAGATAAATGCAACTATGATTTATTATCCCGCTATCTGACCTTAGAAAATATCAACCTGCTTCCAAAGGATATGCTATATATTGACTATAACAATTTAGTGGGAACTCAAACAAAATCATTTTTATCTGATATTCCTGATTCATGCCGTAGCTGTCTGTTACTTGATAATTGTGAATTTATTAACAGGGTTTATGGCGATTCAAAGGTTGCTCAGGCAAGTATGGAAATGCTTTCGTAATTATAAACACCGAAGTAATGCTTTAAGCTACTTCGGTGTGTTTTTATTGTTTATTAATTTTCAGATTTACATATCTATTTTACCACGATTTCACTTAACCTATCACGATTTTTTATTATTACCCTGCCATACTCTGTGGATATTATTCCGCTTTTTACAAATTTTCCAAGTATTTTGCTTACCGTCACTCTTGATACCCCTACTACCGCTGCCATTTCCTCATGTGTAAGCTTTATCTCTCCTCCTGCCTCGCTCTCAATCAATAGCTGTGCTATGCGTGCATCTGCCTGCATAAAGGTCATTGCATCTATCTGTGCCGACAGCAATCTTATTCTATTTGAAAGTATTTCAAGCAATTCAAAGGCTATGCGTGGATACTTTTTTATCAGCTCCATCAGACTTTCTTCGTCTATCATTATCAGCTCTGAGGCTACTACTGCCCTTGCTGAGCTTACCCTCGGCTTTTTATCAAAAAATGCTCCCTCTCCAAGTATTTCTCCATGCGTTGCGGTATTTAATATCTTTTCCATTCCGTCTGCCGAATTCATAAATACCTTTACTCTGCCTTTTTTTAAATAGCAAAAATACTCCGCCATATCGCCTTGTCTGTATATTATCGTTCCTTTTGGAAAGCTTCTTACTATTCCTGATTTTTCAAGTATTACCTGCATATCTCTATGCACCTCTGAATTTTTATAATTATAATTCATTGAACCCATTACATCACCTAAAAAATCCTTTTATACTTCTTTATTATTATAACTCCCATTTTTGTCTATGTACAGATATTTTTATTTTTTCTGCTACCTATGGATAATTATTTGTTTTCTGTAAATAATAACACTCAATCAAATTTAAATTAATCTTATCTTAGGACTGCTTTATTATGGAAAATAAAAATTTTTACGATATTATTATAATAGGCGGAGGTGTGGCAGGTCTTACTGCCTCAATATACCTTGCAAGAGCAAATTGCCGAGTAGTTATTATTGAAAGCACCGCTATTGGCGGTCAGATTGCCCTTTCTTCAAAGGTTGAAAACTATCCTGGAATTTTACAGACAAGCGGAATTGAGCTTACTCAGACTATGAAAAAACAAGCTGAAAGCTTTGGCACAAAGTTTATATTTTGTAATGCTATATCCATTCATTCTGACGGTGATTTAAAAATCGTTGAAACCTCAAACGGAAATTACTTCTGCTATGGAGTGATAATTGCTGCAGGTGCTAACCCAAGGGTAATAGGCTTTGAGGGTGAGGAAAAATTCAAGGGCAGAGGAATTTCCTATTGTGCCACCTGTGATGCCGGATTTTTCCGAAATAAAGAGGTTTTCGTAATCGGTGGCGGATACTCTGCCGCAGAGGAAAGCATTTATCTTGCAGAATTTGCCTCACATATTACTATAATGATGCGTAAATCAGATTTTACCTGTGCTAAAAGTCTATCTGACAAGGCAAAGGCAAATCCTAAAATTACAATTCTACCAAATACAGAGGTTATTAGTGTATCAGGCGATAACATAATAAAAAACCTGAAATATAAAAACAACCTTACTCAAAAAATCTCTGAATATAATAATGACAAAGGCTTTGGATTGTTTGTATTTGCAGGATACTTGCCTGCTACAAAGCCATTTAAAAATTATATTACGCTTGATGAGCAGGGTTATATTATAACTGACAGAACGCAGAAAACAAATATTGACGGCATATATGCGGCAGGAGATGTATGCGTAAAAAATCTCCGACAGGTAGTAACAGCCGTAAGTGACGGAGCAACTGCCGCAACGGAGCTTGAAAAGTATATTACAGACATAAAAAAAATAGATTAAATGGAAAAACGGTTGCATCTAAAATGATACAACCGTTTTCCAGAATACTCTTTATGCTTGATTACCCGTCAAAAATATGGAGAAATTAATAAAAAAGATTAGTGTATATACAAAGCTGAGGGCAGACAGACAGCCGATTTTTAATAAATAAATATATACGCCTTTATATTGTTCAAATCCCTCTCAGATACAAAAATAAATATCTGTTATTGACTATCTGTCAGCCCTTGGAGGTCAGCAGATAGAAAAGGAATATATCTGCTGATATATGTGCTAATGCACCTAAAACCACAAATTAGTTAAACCCTTAAATTCAATACATTGATAATATTATAGCATAATAAAATTCTTCAATATATGCATATTTAAAACAAGAATTATTTAAAATTATCTTATCCAGAATAATTTCAAGACATTAATGCATAATAATTAGCCAGCAAATCAAAAAGTATTATTTCCTCGGAAATAATACTCAGATAAATCATATTTAAAGATAGTAATTATAATCGTGAAATTTATCAAAAACATACACTGTAGGCCAGCATTTGTATTGCTTGCGATATTCCGTTGGTGTACATTTATAAACTGATTTAAATGTTCTGATAAAGGTTTTTACATTAGGAAAGCCGTTTTTTGTTGCGGCAACCGTTTCATTTATATCAGAATTTTCCATATCCATAATGGTATGAACTAATCTGACCTCATTCAGATATTGCATAAAGGTTTTATGTGTTTTGATTTTAAAAAATTTCGCAAAGTAGGTTTCACTTAATCCAACATATTCTGAAATATTCTTAAGTGTTATCTGCTCAGAAAAATGGTCATTTACATAAAGCATAGCCATTCTTCGATAATCATACATAGGAATTTTATTATACTCTATCTCGACCTTTGAACGCTCCACCATACAGGAGGTAAACAAAATTTCAAGAATCTTTACAAGTGAGGATAATATATAAAGCTCGGCAAGCTTTTCGTTTTTTTCCGTAAGCTCAGCGATACGCCTTACAATTCTGCCGATATTATGCTGAATTTCAGTATCAGTTATTTCAAATCGGTAATTATCAAAATCAGGCATATAATTTTTAATAAAGCTATAAGAAATTGAAACAACAAGAAATTTTATCTGCTCATTAGGCTGTACATAATCAGTAGAATGAATATCATTAGAGTTTATCAGGCAATATTCACCCTGATTAATAATAGTTTCCTTACCATTGACTATAGATTTCAGACAACCTCGTATAAGATAATTAATTTCAATATCACGATGCTTATGACGGCTTATATAGCAGGATTCACCTGCCTTATCAAAAATTGTAAGTCTGGCAGGGAAATTCGGATCAGACGATGCAATTTCAAATTGACTGGTATAATTTCTAATCATAGAAAAAACCTCATTTTAGGGAATGCAAAAATTATATATATTAAGTATAATATGAAAAAGGTTATAAATCAAGCCCAAAATATGGAATAAAAAATCAAAATTATAAATTTACAGCTAATCATATTTTTTTAAAATATCATTAACAAAAAAGGCTTTATTTTGGCAATGATATATGCTAAAATAAAATAACATAAACAGAAATACTGCATTTTTGGTTATGACAATTAAAAATTTAAAATACATTAACAAAAAACGGCTGTTTTTGTTAATGAATCATAAAATCAAAATGGGGTATAAATATGCCATACGAAACCTTAGAACATATATATTACAAAAATCCTGAGCAATGGCAATCTGAATATAAAAAACGATTTAATTCTGATATTGCTATAAAATTAAATTTTCAGATTAACGAAACTCAGGCATTTTATCTTGAAACACATGAGTTGCTCAAAAGGGTAATACAAATGCAAAAGCTTGATAAAGAAATTTTACTACTAATTAATAAATTACCTACAGAAGCAATAAACCAGTTCAAAAGAAGCTGTCTTATTGATGAAATTGTACTTACAAACAGTATTGAGGGCGTGCATAGCACACGAAGAGATGTAGAGGATATTTTATCTGAGCTTGAAACCAAAAATCGTCACAAACGATTTTACGGACTTATAAGCAAATACTATATGTTACTTAAAAACAGTAAATTAAATATAGAAAAATCCGAGGATATACGAGAGATATATAATGATTTAGTACTATCAGAAATTGCATCAGATAATCCTGAGAACATACCTGACGGAAAAATATTCCGTAAAGAATCAGTAAGCGTATATTCACCGTCAGGAAAGGAACTTCATAGAGGAGTATATCCAGAAAGCAAAATTATTGATAATATGAATAGTGCCTTGCAATATATCAACAATTCTAATGATGAGTTACCATTTAGCATAGCTACATTTCATTATTTATTTGGATATATTCACCCATTTTATGACGGAAATGGCAGAACATCACGATTTATCAGCAGTTATTTGCTTTCAAAATATTTTGAACCAACGGTTGCATACAGACTTTCCTATACAATTAAAGAGAATATAAAGCAATATTATGATGCATTTAAAACCTGCAACAGCAGGCACAATTTAGGGGATATAACGCCATTCATATATACTTTTTTTGAAATTATAGAAAAATCCTTATATCAACTGAAAACATCTTTGGAAGAAAAATACAATCGCCTTAAATACTATGAAAAACATATGAAGCTATTAAATAAGTTTGAAGCTTATGAGAGCATATATTTTGTACTGGTGCAGGCAACTTTATTTGCAGAAAACGGAATTTCCACAAAAGAATTGATTGAATATCTTAATTGCAGCAGGACGACACTTAATAATAAATTAAAAACTATAAGCAATTTGGAAAAGACCATTATTTCCAAATATAGAAGTGGCAAGGAAAATTATTATTCCCTTAACCTGCACGAATTTGATAATATAATCTTATCAAAAGCAAAACATACAAAAACAGATTGACATTTTTAGTTACTATTAATTGATAAAAGCATTGACAAGCGATTGAACATCCAATACAATTAAATTGAATTACAGCAATATTTTTTGTAAAAATTAATGGTGCTGTTTAAAAAATTATTTAAAGGAGAGAAGAAACAATGAAAAACATTTTGAAAAAAACATTGACAATGTGTGTTGCGGTAACAATGGCAATTTCCTCGGTAAGTGCCTGCACATTCTCAGTAAATGCAGTTGAGGAGGAAACTCCGTCTGATGAAGGGATTTTTTATTTTGATGTAGCAAGCTGTGGCTGGAAAGAATACGCTGATAACAATCCTAAGTATATATTTTGTCATATTTACAGCTATGACAATACAGGTTCATGGACAGCATGGCACTCTAAGGGTGAAAGATGTTCGTATGATTCAAATACAGGCATTGCAACCTATAATATTCAGACAGGTATCAGAAAAGGTGCAACAAGTCTTGAAAATCTTACTACCGACAATAAATATTTAGTAATATTCAGCACAGGTAAAGGTGATGAAACCTATCCTATTTTAATGAATACAGCCTGCTATGGTGATACTTTATATGCTCGTGATGCAACACAAACTTATGAAAATGTCTATGATAGTGAAATACACTATATAGCTGTAGAATGGAAAAACAATCAGCTTAATTCACCTCTTTTAATAACCTCAACAGGTAAAGTTCAAGGAAATGACTTTGCATATGGTACTAATCAAAATACAATTATAGGGGATAATATTATACAATTTAATTGGTATGGTTATGATTACGATAAAACAAATATGCTCTTATCAATCGCAAAATCATTTACTATTGATAAAAATGAATTAATTCAGTATGTCACAGATAAAATTTTAAATAACGATGAACTGACAGAAAACAAAAAAGAAGAGATATTAGAAAACTGTATGCACTGTATTTCTATTTTAACTCAGAATTATTATAAACCTGAAATCAGCATAGACTTCAAAAATAGCTATATGAAGGAATATCTTGACAAAAATCCAGACAAGCTCTATTGCCATATATATGCCTATAACTCTGATGGATTTAATAACGATTATTGGACAGCATGGCAGTCCAAGGGTGAAAAATGCACCTATGACCCAGAAACAGGAATAGGTAAATATGCACTTAATACAGGCGTAGAGAAAGGTGCAACTAACCTGCTGAAAATAAATAAAGATACAAACTTCTTAATAATTTTTAGTACAGGTGACGGAAATGAAACATATCCAATACTATTAAATTCAAAATTATTAACAGACAGGCTTGTATGCTATGATAAACAAGCGGACTGGAGTGGAGTATTCAAAGCAGAAACACATTGTATATGGAGTAATATGTATTATACAATAGGCGAAGCAAAAAGCATAGACCGCAACGGAAAAATTATAGGTCAGACATATGCTTATGGAACAGATGAAAATACGATAACAGCAGAATTTATAATAAACAACAATGCAGATTATAACTCTATAAATAATCTGCCAGAAATAATGGAAAACTTGAAAACAGATACAGAAACATTATCAGATGAAATCTGTAGTTCGCTCAAATATAAGCATAAGGAGCTTACAGATGCAGAAATTTATTCATTGCAGAGCAGATGCCTATCAATACTATCATTTTATACAACACCAGACAGCAAATTTGGCGATTCAAATAATGATAATATTATTAATATATCTGATGCAACAGAAATTCAGAAGCAAATAGTTCAGCTTTATTCACAGGCTGATTATAATTGCTACAAAGCAGATGTAAATCATGATGGCATAGTTGATGTACAGGATGCAACTGAAATACAAAAATACCTTGTAGGTATGCCAAGCACGCTTACAGAATAATAATATACTTAAAAGCAACCGCCCACCTCAGATAAAAAGGTGGGCTGTGATTTTTAGTTTAACTTTTTTCTATTGCCGATTAACTTAAATATGCTATAAAAATTGTCCGCATATTTAATTTATTCCCAAGTATAAGTCATAATATCCTCAGTAAAATCATCAACAGAGGAGGTTATCCAAATACCCTCTCTTGATGCAACGATAGAATATTGAGCATTAAACAGTTTTGAATATCCCCTTTTACCTTAGCATTAAATCTCAACATATAAATACTTTGTACATAACAAAAAGCACCGTTAAAACGGTGCTGTAAATTCAAAACTCAGTTGATATTACAAAATATAATATCTTCTGTATATTAAGGGTAACACCCTGAAAACTGAATAAAGATTAGCAAATTTGCTTCTTGCACTAAGTTTAT
>JAKSRB010000007.1 GCA_024403825.1 Ruminococcus sp.
TAAACTTGATATTTAATTTTGCCTTATGGCTGATAAATGGTTTTACCCATCAACAAAATCCAAATAATAATTACTTGTTTGCAATAGCAGCCTGAGCAGCAGCAAGGCGAGCGATTGGTACACGGAATGGTGAACAAGATACATAGTCAAGACCAATCTTATGACAGAATTCTACTGAAGATGGGTCACCACCATGCTCACCACAGATACCAACATGGAGCTTGTTATTTACTGGCTTACCAAGCTTAATTGCTGTTTCCATAAGCTTACCAACACCTGTCTGGTCGAGCTTAGCAAATGGATCGTTCTCGAAGATCTTTGTATCATAGTAAGCGTTTAAGAACTTACCAGCATCATCTCTTGAGAAACCAAATGTCATCTGAGTAAGGTCGTTTGTACCGAAGCAGAAGAAGTCAGCCTCAGCAGCAATCTCATCAGCTGTAAGAGCAGCTCTTGGGATTTCAATCATTGTACCTACTTCATATTCAAGCTCAACACCAGCAGCAGCGATTTCAGCATCAGCTGTTTCAACTACTACCTTCTTAACGAACTTAAGCTCTTTGATTTCACATACGAGTGGAATCATAATCTCTGGCTTAACATTCCAATCTGGATGAGCAGCCTTAACTTCGATAGCAGCACGAATAACTGCCTTTGTCTGCATCTTTGCAATTTCAGGATATGTTACTGCAAGACGGCATCCACGATGACCCATCATTGGGTTGAACTCGTGAAGTGATGTGATGATAGCCTTGATTTCTTCTACAGACTTGCCCTGAGCATCAGCGAGCTTCTTAATATCCTCTTCATCAGTAGGAACGAACTCGTGAAGTGGTGGGTCAAGGAATCTGATTGTAACTGGGTTGCCTTCGAGAGCCTCATAAAGAGCCTTGAAGTCGCCCTGCTGATATGGGAGAATCTTCTCAAGAGCAGCTTCTCTCTCTTCAACTGTATCTGAACAAATCATCTCACGGAATGCAGCAATTCTGTCTTCCTCAAAGAACATATGCTCTGTACGGCAAAGACCAATACCCTCTGCACCAAGCTCACGAGCCTTCTTAGCATCAGCTGGTGTATCAGCATTTGTTCTAACCTTAAGAGTTCTGAACTTGTCAGCCCAAGCCATTACACGACCAAATGTGCCTGCGATTGTTGCATCAACTGTTGCAATAGCACCCTCATAGATGTTACCTGTTGAACCGTCGATTGAGATATAATCGCCTTCGTTAAATGTCTTGCCAGCAAGTGTAAATTTCTTGTTTTCTTCGTCCATATTGATGTCGCCACAACCAGATACACAGCATGTACCCATACCACGAGCAACAACGGCAGCGTGTGATGTCATACCACCACGAACTGTGAGGATACCCTGAGCAACCTTCATACCTGTGATATCTTCTGGTGATGTTTCGAGACGAACGAGGATAACCTTTTCACCCTTAGCATCCCAAGCTTCAGCGTCATCAGCTGTGAATACAACCTTACCGCAGGCAGCACCTGGTGAAGCGCCGAGACCCTTGCCGAGTGGTGTAGCAGCCTTGAGAGCCTTAGCATCGAACTGTGGGTGGAGAAGTGTATCGAGGTTTCTTGGATCGATCATAGCAACAGCTTCCTGCTCTGTCTTGTGACCTTCCTTAACGAGATCAACAGCGATCTGAAGAGCAGCCTGAGCTGTTCTCTTACCGTTACGGCACTGGAGCATATAGAGCTTCTTGTTTTCAACAGTGAACTCCATATCCTGCATATCATGATAGTGGTTTTCGAGAATATCGCAAACCTTAATAAACTCAGCATAAGCCTCTGGGAATTCCTTTTCCATCTGAGCGATTGGCATTGGTGTACGAACACCAGCAACAACATCTTCGCCCTGAGCATTGATAAGGAACTCACCCATGAGCTTCTTCTCACCTGTAGCAGGGTCACGAGTGAATGCAACACCTGTACCAGACTCTTCGTTTAAGTTACCAAATACCATTGGCATTACATTTACAGCAGTACCCCATGAATATGGAATATCGTTATCACGACGATATACATTAGCTCTTGGGTTGTCCCATGAACGGAATACAGCTTCAACAGCGAGCTTTAACTGCTCAACAGGATCTGATGGGAAGTCCTCACCTAACTGATTCTTATACTCAGCCTTGAACTGCTCAGCCAGAGTCTTTAAGTCAGCAGCAGTAAGATCAACATCATACTCAACGCCCTTTTCAGCCTTCATCTTGTCGATTAACTGCTCAAAATACTTCTTACCAACTTCCATTACAACATCAGAGAACATCTGAATAAATCTTCTGTAAGAGTCATATACGAAACGCTCAAACTTTGGATCTGGGTTGCCTGCGATCATAGCAGCAACAACTTCATCATTTAAACCAAGGTTGAGAATTGTATCCATCATACCAGGCATTGATGCTCTTGCACCTGAACGAACTGAAACGAGAAGTGGATTCTGGAGATCGCCAAACTTCTTACCGTTGATTTCCTCCATCTTCTTAACGCCTTCCATAGCCTGAGCCATGATTTCGTCATTAATCTTGCGTCCGTCCTCATAATACTGTGTACATGCTTCAGTAGTAATAGTAAAGCCCTGTGGTACTGGAAGACCGATGTCAGTCATTTCAGCAAGGTTAGCACCCTTACCGCCAAGGAGATTACGCATGCTCATATTACCTTCGCTGAACATATAAACCCATTTGTTTGCCATTGGAATTTCCTCCTGTTAAATAAATATAATATACGGCTATAGCGAATTTCAATTTGAATACATTAAAACACATTCTCACAAAAATCCGCCTGCTTATATTAAGCCTATGAGTTATTATAACAAAGTTTGGCAAAAATAGCTACACCTTTTTGAAAAATTTTTAAAAAATTTTAAATTTTTTCTAATAAAAATTTTTTTGCGATTTTTATGAATATTGTATAAATCGTTTAATTTGTCGATAATAAGCGTTTTTTTACAATTTGTACTTGAAATTTGTAAAATTTATGCGATAATAGTATTGTCCGTAATTGTGCAGGAATACTGTGCGATTGATTCTGTGCCTTATCTCAGGTCTGATTATGGTGCAGTCTGAAATTTTTGATTTTTAAAGTTTTTTCAGGGAGATTTTTATGAGTAACTGTGCTATTATTCTCGCAGGTGGCGAGGGCAAGAGAATGAAGTCTGATAAACCTAAAACTCTTTCACTTGTTCTTGAAAAGCCTATGCTTGAATGGGTTATCAGTGCAGTCCGCAAGGCAGGAATTGATAATATCTGCGTTGTAAAGGGCTACAAAAAGGAATGTATTGAAGAATTTCTCAGTACAGATAATTACAGTAATGTTGAAAGTGTTTATCAGGCAGAGCGACTTGGTACAGGTCACGCTGTAATGATGGCAAAGGATTTTCTTAAAGAAAATAAAGGTAATGTTGTTATTCTTAACGGTGACGCACCATTTATGGACAGCGAAACCATTGCAAATGCATTAAAACAACATTCTGAGGGCAATTTTGCGGCAACTGTTATTTCTGCCAAGGTTGATGACCCTACAGGCTACGGAAGAATTGTTCGTACAGATGACGGAAGCCTGTTGTCAATCGTTGAGCAAAAGGATGCCGATGAGGAAACACTTAAAATAAATGAGGTAAATTCAGGTGGATTCTGGTTTGACTCTGAAATGCTTTTAAGTGTACTCGACAGAATAAAGGCAAATAATAATGCTAAGGAATATTACTTACCTGACGCACTCAAGCTTTTACTTATTGACGGTCAGAAGGTTGGTGCATATACCGCTGAATGTTCTGACACAGTTCTTGGTGCAAATGACCCTGCACAGCTTGAGGAGCTTAACCAGATTGCACTCGCTAAGGGTTATTCCTGTTAAATATATTTGCTTTTACAAATATTCATAAAATCAGTTTATAATAAATTCATAATATACTTAATTCAAAGGAGAGTTATAACAAATGAATTTTCATGGCAAGGACATTAAAATTTTTTCCGGCAATTCAAATGTTGATGTAGCTCAGGGTATTGCAGGCTGTCTTGGTCTGCCACTTGGTAAGAGCGACTGCACACATTTTTCTGATGGTGAAATTGCTGTATCACTTCACGAGTCAGTTCGTGGCAGTGACTGCTTTATCGTACAGTCAACCTGTGCTCCTGTAAATGACAACCTTATGGAAATGCTCATTATGATTGACGCTATGAAGCGTGCATCAGCTGCAAGAATTACTGTTGTAATGCCATATTTTGGTTATGCAAGACAGGACAGAAAGGCTAAGGCAAGAGATCCGATTTCAGCTAAGCTTTGTGCTGATATTATTACTTGTGCAGGTGCTGACAGAGTTCTCACAATGGATCTTCACGCAAACCAGATTCAGGGCTTCTTTAACATTCCTGTTGACCACCTCCATGGTGCTGCTCTCCTTGCAAATCATATGAGAGAAAAAATCGGCGGAAACTTTGATGATTATATCGTAGTATCACCTGACCTTGGTTCAGTTACTCGTTCAAGAAACTTTGCATCAAAAATCGGCACAGGTCTTGCTATTATCGACAAGAGAAGACCTAAGGCAAATGTATGCGAAGTAATGAATATCATCGGTGATGCAAGAGGCAAAAAGGTAATCCTCGTTGATGATATGATTGATACCGCAGGTACACTTTGCAATGCTGCTAATGCAATCGTTGAAAAGGGTGGTGCAACTGAGGTTTATGCTTGTGCAACACACGCAGTACTTTCAGGACCTGCTATTGAGAGAATTAAGAATAGTGCAATTAAAGAGGTTGTACTTCTTGACACAATTCCAGTACCAGAAGAAAAAATGATTGATAAGTTTACAATTCTTCCTGTAGCACCAACATTCGCTGAGGCTATTGCAAGAATTTACAATGACAAGCCATTTACAGCAGCATTCGGCTGATTTGGCAAATAGAACATAAATAAAATACTCTGATATGACTAAATTCTTTGCAATAAGAAAAATCATATCAGAGTTTTTTTTACATATGAAAATATAGGCAAAATCAAAGCACTACCGCACCTCAATTATGAAGTACGATAGTGCTTACATTTTTAAATCTGTTTCAGAAAATCAACAATTTTTTCAAAATGCATTGAATGTGATGCCTTTACAAGAACAGTATCACCCTTATGTACAAGGTTTTTAAGCATTTTCAGACCGCTTTCAATATCCTCATACCAAATGCCATTTGCTCCCTTTGCAAGCTCTCTTGCAAGAGGTCCTACCGCAAATACAAGATTTACACCCTTTTCCTTTGCGTATGCTCCAACCTCATAATGAAGCTTTAATTCATCTGCACCAAGCTCCTTCATATCACCCAGAACAGCTATTTTTTTACCGCTGAAATTCATCAGAGTATCAATAGATGCCTTTACAGATGTTGGATTTGCATTATAGCAGTCATCTATAATTCGTATCTTTTCGGTATTTATTACATTTGCACGACTTCCGACCGTTTTATATGACTGTACTCCGTTTATAAGCTCCTCATCACTCAATCCAAGCTTTTTTCCTACAGCTACTGCCGCAAGTGCATTGCTTACCATATAATTTCCGATTGCAGGTATCGTAACAGGAAGTCTTGTATCTCCAAAGCAGAGTGTACAGCCTACTCCGTTTTCGCCATTGTTTTCAATATCCTCTGCATGATAATCATTATCTGTTGCAAATCCAAAGTAAATCGGCTTTTTACCATTTACATTTTCTACAGTAAATAATTTATCATCATCACCATTGAGTATATACTCTGCATTTTCTCTTGCATTCATAAACATTTCCGTTTTTGCTTTAAGTACGCCATCTCTATCTCCGAGATTTTCAAGGTGACAACAGCCGATTATTGTCAACACACAGATTGTAGGCTCAACCATTTCTGAAAGTCTTGTCATTTCACCAAAATCTGAAATGCCCATCTCAATAACTGCTGCCTGAGTATCTTCCTCCATTGCAAGCAAGGTCAGCGGTACTCCGAGTTCATTATTCAGATTTCCCTGAGTTTTATGTGTTTTGTATTTCTGAGATAGTACAGCATAAAGCATTTCCTTCGTTGAGGTTTTGCCGACACTTCCTGACACACCTATCATCGGTATATCAAACTTTTTACGATATGCTTTAGCAATTTTCTTTACCGCCTCAAGTGTTGATTCTACAAGGATATATGGTTTTGTTGGATTTTCAGGAGCTTTTTCGCAAATTGCACATACTGCACCCATATCAAAGCATTGCTGAATATAATCGTGACCGTCAACACGCTCTCCCTTTATTGCAAGGAACAATGAACCCTCTTTTATATTTCGGCTGTCACGCTCAACAGAGGTAATTGCAGTTGTCTTTAAGCTTTCATCACCAACATATTTTCCATTGCAGGATAATGCGATTTCTTCAAGAGTAAAATTTTTCATACTAACACCCATATTCTTATTTACTGTATTATGAATAAACGGCAACAAAGCTGTTGCCGTTTTAATTTTTATATAAACAATTATTCTCTGATTAATCAATAAAGACTTTTTGTCTTTTTGGTATATTTATCAAGAGAAATTTCAATAATTTTTTCACACAGCTCAGGATAATCAATACCCTCTACAGCAGCCTCCTGTGGCAAAAGGCTTGTTGGAGTCATTCCAGGCAGGGTATTTGCCTCTAAGCAGTATGTATCCCCATTTTCATCAAGCAGAAAATCTATTCTTGCATAGCTCTGCAAATGTAATGCCTGATAAACAGCCTCGGCATTTTCTCTGAGCTTTTTATCCTCAGCCTGAGTAATATCAGCAGGACAGGTTTCTATTGTTTCGCCAGCCTGATATTTTGCCTTATAATCATAAAATCCAGATTTTGGAGCAATTTCAATCGGTGGCAATGCCTTACCTCCGAGCAGACCAACTGAAAATTCTCTGCCCTTTACAAACTGTTCAACAACTACTTCCTTTTCATAGCTGAAAGCATCTTTTACTGCCTCAATGTACTCAGTCTTATTTTCAGCCTTTGCAATGCCGACACTTGAACCACCTGAACAAGGCTTTACAACACAAGGGAAATAATCCCACTCTGATGCAGTTTCCTCATTAGAATACATCTGTCCTATCGGAGTATTTATTCTATTCTGAATAAGAACACTCTTTGTAATACCCTTATTCATAGCGAGTGCAGAGCCTAAATAGCCTGAGCCTGTATATTTTATGCCAAACAAATCAAGAGTAGCCTGAATCTGTCCGTTCTCTCCCTCACCTCCATGCAGTGCAAGGAAAGTAATATCAGCTTCACTACAGATTGTTATGACATTAGTGCCGATAAATCTATCAGATTTATCAAGTCGTTTTTCACGAACATCATTAATATCTGACCTTGTTTCACCAACGCTTACTTTATCAGTAAAGCTGTAATTTCTTTCAAAAAGATTATCAATATCACAGATTTTTTCTTCATATCCTGCGAAAACATCAAGCAGAACCACATTATGCCCTTTTTTTCTAAGAGCCTCAGCAACAAGTGAACCTGACGAAATGGAAACATCACGCTCTGTGCTGAGTCCGCCTGCAAGTACAACAATTCTCATAAATATTATCTCCTCGTAAAAATGTTATCTGTCCAACAGATAACAGCTTTATGAATTTAATCATTATTATTTAAATTAATTCAAGGCAATTTCTGAAAATCAGAACATAAATCCGTTCATACCCCAGTTTTCAGTTTCAAAATATGCCACATAGCAATTATCATTAATTCCTGCCACATCTTTTAAAATATTCTGAATTTCAGCAGTCAGCTTTTCATAGGATGACCTTGAAGCAGAATGAAGAACACTTACATTGACAAAAGCTATAGGACTATCATTTTTACCGCCAAACATCATAGAAATATCATCTTCAACAGCAGACATAATATAACCGACACTTTTGCCTGGAATAACAGTAACTGCATTAGTAAGCCTTTTATTAAGCTCAGCTTTTTTATTATCATCAAGCTTTACATTAGTTTTAACATTTATAAATGGCACACACAAAACCACCTTTTAGAATTTCAACTTATATTATAATATTAACATAAAATTAAATCAAGTATTTTTGGTAATATTTCGGAGTAAAACTTACATTATTAAATCATATTAATTATTCTATTTTAATTCAAAAAAGCCATACCAAGCTTTTACACTCGGTATGGCTTTTATTTGTGTAGTATTCAGATTACTGCTTATTCATCTCTGCCACAGCATTTTTTATATTTCTTTCCGCTTCCGCATGGGCATGGGTCATTTCTGCCAACCTTATTGCCTTTGCGTACAGTCTTATTTACTGTATCTGTTCCGTCTGCTGAGGTTTCCATTGGCTTTGCTATCTGCTCACGCTGTAAGGCTTTTTCAATTACACTTGACTGCTTTGGCTCTTCTGCTTCTTCGTCAGTTGTTCCCTGTGTCGCTGCGATTGCCTTTGCTGCCGCTGAGCGTGCTGCCTCGATTGCTGCCATTCTCTTCTGGTTTTCATATACTCGTCTTGGCATTACAAGCATCATTTTTACGGTGTCTTCGTGTATGTTTGCTATCATCTCATCAAACATATCAAAGCCCTCAAGTCTGTATTCTACTACTGGGTCATGCTGTCCATAAGAACGAAGTCTGATTCCTGACTTTAACTGCTCCATATTGTCGATATGATCCATCCAATGTGTATCTACACTTCTGAGCAGATATACTCTTTCCATTTCTCTGATTGTGTCCTCAGGAAGAAGCTCTTCGTTTTCCTTGTAGATTTCAAGTGCGTCATCTACAAGCATCTGCTTAACCTCATCTGCTTCCATCTCTTCGAGGTCCTCAAGGTCAAAGTCATACTTGTCCTCGTCCCTGATTATCCAATCCTTATAGTAATCCTTAAGACTCTGAATATTCCAGTTTTCTCTTGGTCCATCAGGCAGATAGTGAGTAATTGAAAGACCTATTGTATTATCAATCATCTTGAGTACTGACTCATGGAGGTCATCTCCGTTAAGCACCTGATCTCTCTGTCCATAGATGATTTCACGCTGTTTATTCATTACATCGTCATACTGGAGTACATCCTTACGAATACCAAAGTTACGCATTTCAACCTTTTCCTGAGAACTCTCAATAATGTTGGAAAGCATCTTATTTTCAATAGCCATATCCTCTTCAACATTCATTCGATCCATAACAGCCTTCATTCTGTCGCCACCGAATAATCTCATTAAATCGTCCTCGGTTGAAAGGAAGAATCGGCTCTTACCTGGGTCGCCCTGTCGTCCTGCACGACCTCTGAGCTGATTGTCAATTCTTCGTGATTCGTGGCGTTCTGTACCGATTATAAATAATCCGCCTGCCTCACGAACCTGCTCTGCCTCGTCCTTGATTTCTTCCTTGTACTGATTATTAAGCTCCTGGAAGGTCTTGCGTGCCTCGATGATTTCTTCATTATCAGTTTCAGCATAACCTGTTGCCTCTTCAATAAGCTCCTCAGAATAGCCCTGCTTACGCATTGATGCCTTTGCCATATACTCAGCATTACCGCCAAGAATAATATCCGTACCACGACCAGCCATATTGGTTGCGATTGTTACTGCTCCCAGCTTACCTGCCTGTGCAACTATTTCAGCCTCTTTTTCATGCTGTTTTGCGTTAAGCACATTGTGCTTTATTCCACGCTTTTTAAGCATTTTTGAAAGAACCTCTGATTTTTCGATTGATATTGTACCTACAAGTACTGGCTGTCCGTTTTCGTGTGCCTCTGCTATTGTGTCTATTACAGACATAAACTTTCCGTTTTCTGTTTTATAGATTGCATCCGGTAAATCCTGACGAAGTACAGGCTTGTTTGTTGGAATTTCTACAACATCAAGCTTGTAGATTTCCTGAAACTCTTCTGACTCTGTCTGTGCTGTACCTGTCATACCTGAGAGCTTTTTATATAAACGGAAATAATTCTGGAATGTAATTGTTGCAAGTGTCTTGCTTTCACTCTGAACCTTTACTCCCTCTTTTGCCTCAATAGCCTGATGTAAGCCCTCATTAAAACGCCTGCCGTACATAAGACGACCTGTAAATTCGTCAACAATGATTACTTCGCCGTCCTTTACAACATATTCAACATCAAGCTTCATTACACCGTTAGCTTTAATAGCCTGATTAATATGATGCTGAATTGTAAGGTTCTCTGGGTCAGTAAGATTTTCTATACCAAAATATTCCTCAGCCTTTTTAACACCGCTCTGTGTGAGTGTAGCTGTTTTCTGCTTTTCGTCAACAACATAATCTATGCCGTTTTCCTCGTAATATTCCTCCATATCCTCTTTGGAGTCAAGCTCTGCAAATTTCTGTAATTTGAGAGTTTTTGCAAATGAATCAGCCTTCTGATAGAGGTCTGTTGATTTGTCGCCCTTACCTGAGATAATAAGCGGAGTTCTTGCCTCATCAATAAGAATTGAGTCAACCTCATCGACAATAGCAAATGCGTGTGGACGCTGAACCTTCTGATTTTTGTAAACCACCATATTGTCACGAAGATAATCGAAACCAAGCTCGTTATTTGTACCATATGTAATATCAGCGGCATAAGCCTCCTGACGCTGAGCATTCTCCATATCATGAGCAATAAGACCAACAGTAAGTCCGAGGTATCTGTAAAGCTTGCCCATCCACTCAGAGTCACGGCGTGCAAGATATTCGTTTACAGTAACAACATGAACACCCTCGCCTGTAAGAGCATTGAGGTATGCAGGAAGAGTTGCAACCAAGGTTTTACCTTCACCTGTTCTCATTTCGGCAATTCTTCCCTGATGAAGAACGATACCACCGATAATCTGTACAGGGAAATGCTTCATACCAAGCACACGCCAGCCTGCCTCTCTACAGGTAGCAAATGCCTCTGGAAGAATATCATCTGTAGTTTCACCATTTGCAAGGCGTTCTTTAAGAATAGTTGTCTGATTTTTGAGTTCACTTTCACTCATTGCAGCATATTTTTCTTCAAGCTCAAGTACTTTATTACAAATTGGCTGTACACGCTTAACCTCACGCTTACTGTAGTTGCCAAACAAACTTTTTAAAATATTCATTATATATCTTTCCTTTCAAACATTACACATATTTTACCATACCAATATGGACAAAAGTTGTACAAATGCTATTTGTAATTTAATTTTTTAAAAATGTATAATGCCAATGTTTTTTATTTATATTTATTTTATCAGTTTACAGCCGAAGCCCCAAGGGATTTTGCCGCCTGAATCATTGCCGCCTCAGCAACAGGAGCAGCATAAACTGAGCCAAAGCCTGAATCTTCAACCACACAGGCAAAGGCAAGCGGACAATCGCTGTCTTTTGAATAACCTACAATCCATCCATTAGGCTCTTTATTTTCACCGACCTCAGCAGTACCTGTTTTTGCACAGACTGAAAGTCCTCCGTAAAGATTATCGCCATAATAATTGGTAATTGTATATCTCATAATTTCATCAAGCTTTGAGGCGGTTGAAGAATTAAACATTTCTCTATCAGGCTTGCTTGTATCAAAGCCTATCGCCTTAAGCAATTCATCTGTACCATCTGAAATCATCGTAGGCTTTATAGAACTGCCACCCCTTGCAATCGCACCGCAGATAATCGCCATCTGCATTGGGTTGACTTCATTATTATACTGACCAACGCCTGACCATGCAAGCTGATTTGTACTTGCATTGCTTACATCATAGTGACCCTTGGCAGTATTTATTCCGTCAATATTAAAGGCTTCATTTATACCGATTTTATTTGCAGTATCAGTCATTTTGTCTGCACCAAGCTCAACTGCAAGCTCTGCAAAAACTATATTGCAGGAATGTGCAAAAGCTCCCTTAAAATCTACATTCCCATGTGCCTCAACGCAGGTTACTTCATTTCCGCCTATTTCTTCTCGTCCTGAACAGTACCAACTGCGATTTTCTAAATCAGGAATATTTTCAATAGCGGCGGCTGAGGTTATTATCTTAAATATAGAACCAGGAGTATAGGTTGATGAAAGAACATTATCAAGATAAACTCCGTCATATTCCTTTTCATTTTCCTCTGTAATTTCAGGCGGAGAATTAGGGTCATAAGCAAATGTACTTACTGAGCAGATTACCTCTCCTGTCTGATAGTTTAATACCACACACGCACCCTTTTTGTCATAGCCTGCAAGTACATCATATGCGGCTTTGCAGGTTTCTGCATCAATGGTAAGTGTTAAGTCATTCTTAAATTTGAGGGACTCAGGCATATTAAGTCCCCATATAAGACTGTATCCAGTAAGCTGAGAACGATACATACTCTGAGCGGCTGTCGAGATATTAAGCGAATTATCTCCGACAACATGAAGTAAAGCCTTTCTGATAGATGCATCATCGTTATAGACACGAACACCATCAAGTGTCTGAGCCAGCACCGTTTTATTTCTATCATAGATTTTACCTGCCTGCTCAAGACCACCCTCACCAGAAATATGAGCATTGTAGGCTTGGTCAACCCAGTCATCAGCCTGAGTTACAAGCTCAAAGGTCAGATAACCCATACCACCGATAAAAGCAATAGTAAGAACAAAAATCATAGTGCTCCTGCGAAGCATTTTTTTCATTGGCAATCCAACCTCCTTTTTAATAGTATAGTTTAAAACAGATATTATTATAATTATCTTTTAACAGCATATGTTCTTTCGTCAGCCGCCTTAATAAAAGCAAGCAAGCCCCAGCAAGACATAATACTTGAACCGCCACAGGAAATAAACGGAAATGTAACACCTGTAAGTGGCAGAATATCGGTTGCACCAAAAACATTAAGTGACAACTGAATAACAAAAAGACCAGCGGCACAGCAAGCCGTAATTGAATAAAAGGTACTTCTGCTTCTTGTGGTAATTGCTCTTGCATAAACAACGAGCAGACTAACCGCCAAAGCAAGGGTAATTGCGACAATAACACCCATTTCCTCAGCAACCAGACCAAACACAAGGTCACTTTCGGAGGCGGCAACCTGCTTTAAAAAGCCGTTTCCTATGCCGACACCAAACAAACCGCCACTTGCTATATAGGTAAGCACACGCACCTGCTGATAACCGAGATTATCCTGAGTATGCTCCCAGATATGACGCCAACCGCTGAAACGCTCAGCTACATAAGCTTTAAACTTAAGAACTATAGTAACACCGAATATTGCGGCAGAAACAGCAAGGATAATCGTTTTGAAATCTCCGGAACGCATAAAAGCGACAAGCAGGAAAGTAAGGAAAAATATCAAAGCTGTACCAAAGTCACCCATAAGAGCAAGCAAGCCCACACATACAGCAGAAAATATAATTAATTCAATAAGGTTTTTATTAGTCTGCAAAACATCAAGGGCACTTGCACCAATAAAGATATAGAGAATTTTTACCAGCTCAGACGGCTGAATAGAAATTGAGCCAATATAAATCCAGTTTGAAGCACCATTTGTAATTTTTCCGAAAACAATACTCAACAATAACAGACAAACAGCCACAATCATTGCTGGAAGTCTGAGTTTATTTACCTTATCAGGGTCCTCAATAAGCTTAATAATAATGCAAAAGACAATCATACCTGCAACAGCGGCAATCAGCTGTACATATGCAGACCTAAGCTCCTGACGAACAAGAAGCATAACACCAATACCTGTCAGGAAAAGTGCCAGAGCCTCCAGCTCAAAATTAACCCTGCGTAAAATAAATGAGGAAACGAAAAAGAAGAGCCATTCAACGACAGTTAAAGCACCAAATACAACTACAGGAGCATAAACCGCAGTACCGCCATTCCAGAACATAGCCTCAACGCACATAAAGAAATGGAAAATAGTAATCAGAAGCATAAGCTTCCATGATTTAATGGCAGGCTTTGTGCTGACCTTAGAAAAAAATCTGTCAGCGGTAAGTCTTTCGTTAAATTCCTCGCCACGCCTGAACTGAAATTCCGTAGAGCCAACCTGAATAATATCATCAATAAGCACTCTTTTTCTGCCAATAGTTTCCTCTCCGTTTACGAAAGTACCGCCACTTGAATAAGAGTCAGAAATAAACCAGCCTTCCTTGCGTCTGAGCAGTACACAATGATTTCTTGAAACAGTAGGGTCAGAAACAACAATATCGCTTCCCCTGCCTCTGCCAATAGAATTTTCCCAGAAAATAATAGGAATTTTCTCACCGGTTTTAATATTAAAAAGAGTTACAAGAGGTTTTTCAGTGCGTCTGCGACGACGCATAGCGGCATAACATTGATAAACGATAACAACGGCATACACAGGCATTAACATTCTTAAAGCCACAACACCAATATCGAATATTACCGATAAATTGAACAAACCCTTCAGCTCCTTAAACTACAAAAAATTAATTACAAACTGTAATCAATTACAGTTATACATATTAAATAATACATTAGAAAGCAAAAAAAGTCAACTGATTTTTTGAAATCAGCACGGAAATCAATTTTGCTGATTAAATTAATTGCCTTTTGTTAAATAGGAGGGTTTTTGATTATTTTTATTCGCTATCAAGTCGCATAAATGTGTTGGAACTACAAAAAATGTCAAAAATATGATACTTAACAGCATAAATTTTGAAAATTGATTTCCGTGTGAAATCAGGCTATATCTGCTGCTGATACAAACAACAAGCGAAATATTGAGGATATATGCTCTGAGGAAATTCTGAATGCAATTAACGAGATTATCAATGAGCAAATCAGCCTGAGTATTTTTGACCTTATCAGAGAAACTGCATTGCGATTTGGTTTTTCAAGAACAGGAAATACAATAGATACTGTAATTCGCTGTGCTGTTGAAAAAGGAATACAAAAAGGCAAATTGCAGAATACAAATGACAGAATATTAAAAGCATAAGAAATCATTATGCTGACAAGTAAAAATCTTGTTAAATATTTGTTAATATGCACAAATCTTTGTTAAATAATTGTCAATTATTTAGTTAAATCTTTAACAGGTTTTTGTATCAAATGTCAAAAAATCATAGTGAAATTTATTCAAAAAGTAAAAAATCATTTATTTGTATTGGCTAAATTAACAAACATTTTTTAAAATCTTTTGTTATTTTCCTACTATTAAAATGAAAATTTTTATTGTATAATATAACCATAGTGAATCAAACAAACCAACAGAAAACAGATTTGCTAAATTAAAAATAAATTTCCAAAAGGGGATATAAATATGAAATTCGATACAGTACTTGCTAAAAGACAAAATAAGGTTATATACAAAGACGGTGATTTGGTTGCAAAGGTTTTTGATGAATCATTCCCAAAATCAGATATTTTGAATGAAGCTTTGAATCAATCCAGAGTTGAGGAAACTGGTCTTAAGATACCAAAAATCGAGGAAGTAACCAAGGTTGACGGCAAATGGGCTATTGTTTCAACATACATTGAAGGAAAAACTATGGCAGAATTAATGGCAGAAAATCCTGATAAAATTGATGAACTTCTTGAAAAGTTTGTTGATATTCAGATTGAAATTCTCAGCCAGAAAGCTCCTTTACTTAATAAGCTTCAGGACAAAATGAAGAGAAAGATTGATGAAACAACACTTGATGCAACCACAAGATATGAATTGCAGACAAAATTAAATGGTATGCCAAAGCACACAAAGGTTTGCCATGGCGACTTTAACCCAAGTAATGTTATTATCTCTGCTGACGGAACACCACATATCCTTGACTGGTCACACGCAACTCAGGGCAATGGTGCTGCTGATGCCGCAAGAACCTATTTGTTATTCAAGCTTGGAAAACAAGATGACATTGCTGAAAAATACATTAAATTATTCTGCAATAAAACTGACACCGCTCGCCAGTATGTAAATGAGTGGCTTCCAATCGTAGCCGCTTCGCAGTCTGTAAAGGGCAAGCCAGAAGAAAGAGAATTTCTGCTTTCATGGGTAAATATCTGCGATTATCAGTAATACCCCTTTTAACATAATTATGCATTAAAATAAATCCTATCCTTACTTTTAAGTTTTATATACAACTCCCTCACCGATTTTCTGTGAGGGAGTTGTGCTTTAAGATAGCTGTAAAAAATGCAATTTTCAGAACTTCATCTTACATTCCCTTGTAAATAAATAAAATAAATGATATAATTTAATAAAGAGGTGTTGTACTATGGCACAAGAAATAATATCAGCAAAGCTGGATGTAGTATTTAAAACATTATTTGTAAGACACCAGAATTTGCTAAAAGCGTTTATATCTGATATGCTTGATATACCGAGAAATGATATTGAAAGCTTAGTAGTTACTAATCCTGAGATGACACCAGATACATTTGACGGAAAATTCAGCAGACTTGACTTAAATATAAGTGTAAAAGGTAAGCTGATAAACATAGAAATACAGATAAATAATCAAAGCGATTATAAAGACCGAGCATTATTTTATTGGGCAAAGCTATTTACATCTGAATTAAAAAGTGGTCAAATGTATAGTGATTTAAAATCGGCATATACAATAAATATAGTAGATTTTATAATGTTTGAGGGAACAGCATATCATAATGAAGTAGTACCAATGATAAAGGGTACAGAAAAAATCTTTTCAGAAAAGATGAATATACACTTTTTTGAATTACCAAAGGTAGTGCAGAAAATAGACAAAAATAACCGAAAACAGCTTTGGTTACAGTTCATTAAAGCAGACTGCAAGGAGGAATTTGATATGTTGACAAATACACAGGTACAAGAGATAGTAGAAGCAACAAATGTACTTTATGATATGAGTGCAGATACACAAATCAAAGAGCTTGCACGAATAAGAGAAAAAACCTTAAGGGATGAAATGTCCATACGAGAAGGTGCTTGGCGAGAAGGTCGTACTGAGGGTATAGCTGAGGGTATAGCTAAAGAAAGACTGGAAATTATTGAAAAAATGAAAAAATCAGGAATGACCGATGAGCAAATTAATGCTATAATAAATATTAAATAATATTCATTAGCAGGCACAGAATTATTTGCGTGAATTAAACACCAGATATTTCTTTGTCACAGATGGATGTGATTTTGATGGATTTTATTATGATACCATTGAGGATATTCACTTAGATGAAATTCCTAAGTATGAAAGATGGTATTATTACCCAACATCTAAACATTAGTAATATGGGAGATAAAAATGGAGAAAGTACAAGCATTAGAAATGGCTGCACAAGAAATCTTAAAAGGTAAAATGAAATGTGCAGAAGATATTATAAAAAAAGAATATCCTTTTAATAAGCTCGCTTCAACAGGAAGAAATTATACTGATAAGCAGAAGATGGAACAGTTTGTGAGTGATGGGTTCATTGATAGGTATAGCGGTCAAAAACTTTTAAATCCAGGCATACTGAAGGTGCTTTCTTATTATATGCCAGATGTATTTCCTTATCATGCACATTGGAAAATGGAAGAATGTCATAATGCTTATTGGGAGTTTGTTCCTACAGTAGATCATATTTATCCTGTAGCCCTTGGTGGTGCTGATTCGGAAGAGAATTGGGCATCAACATCAATGCTACATAACTCTATCAAGAATAATTGGACATTGGAGCAGTTACAATGGGAATTGTTTGATGCTGGGGACTATCAAGAGTGGGATGGATTAACAGGTTTGTTTGTTGAATTGGTTGAAGCTAATACTGAGATGCTTGAGGATTCATACATAAAGAAATGGTATAAGTTGTCGAAGAATGTAATTAAAAAATAGCTTACTATAAAGGTTTGGCAGGAGCGTGATACTATGAGAGTTCCATTTACTAAGGAAATGATAGAACTAGATGGAATTTAATACCCAAAATTTACAAAGGGGCTGTAAAATGTAGTTTTTAAAACTTCATTTTTACAGTCCCCTTGTGTTTTAAGGAGTTACTAATCAACTCTTGCTATCAAATTTTTATGCAATTCTTGATACATTGCCTTTTGCATCTACTGTAAGTGTCATTGGTACTGTTACCCAATCATTGTCACTTACCTTATACATAAGCTTTGCATTTACTGTTCCTGCACTAATACCCTTAACTGTGAAGGTATATTCATTTGTTTTGAAATCATAAGTACAATTTACTGTAACATTTTTTCTGTCAATGCTGTAATTCCAATCATAACCCTTTGAGGTTTTTCCTGTTGCCTTGAAAATGAATGGTGTTCCGTTAAGTACTGATGCTGTAGTTGCCTGTGTAGGCTGTACTGACTGTGTGGTTGGCTGTGTTGGTGTTGTCTGAGCTGTTGGAGCCTGCTCTTCTTTAACTCTCTGTATATTACCTGTTAAGGTCACATTTCCGCTCTTATCTACTGCTACAGGAATACTGTCTGTTACCTTCTTGCCATCTGTTAAATATGAAAGCTCTATTTTTCCGTTACTTGCTCCAAGACCTATTATATTGAATGTATATTGCTTTGTCTGATAATTATATGTTCCGCTTACCTTAACATTTGCACCATTCAGCACATACCAATAATTATAATTACCCTTAACATTGGCTGATACAACATACTTATATGGTGTTCCATTAAGTGTATTTGCTATTGTTGTTTCCTGCTGGCTCTGTGTTTCCTTTGGTTCACTTCTTTTTGATGTATTATTTTTTGTGAAAGGTTGTGTGGTTTCTTCAATATTCTGTTTTCTTGTATATGCCTGTGTTGTTTCTGCTATATGCTGATTTTTGGTGTATGCCTGTGTTGTTGCCTGTGTGCTTACTGCCTGAGTAGTTGTAACCTCTGCTGCTGATACATCTGATTTATCAGAGAAACATGTTACTGCACAAAGTGTTGATACTGTTCCGATTGCTACTACTAATGCTGCTGCGCTTGCGATGATACCTGTCTTTTTCATAATTAATTACTCCTTAAATAATTTTTTAAACTTTATAAATTTTTTGTAGTAAATTTTTTCTTTATCTTTACTATGGCTTTATTATATCAGACACACTATGACAAGATTTGGACAGAATATTTAAAAAATTAAAATTATTTTAAAATTTTTAAAATTTCCTTGCTTGTCAAAAAAACAGTACAGACAAATTTTGCCTGTACTGCCTTTGCTTAACTTATTAAATTTAAAATTACATAAGTGGGGCTATTAATCTCATAAAACTGCCAAATATTTTAGTAACTAATTTTTCATTATAAACATCATCAAGACTAACCTTTTTGCATTTTAACAAGGTATCTTCAAAATCCTTTTCAATATCACCAATGCAATCAACATCATAAAGATATGTACCACACTCAAAATGATGATACAGGCTTCTGTAATCAAGATTAATTGTTCCAACAACCGCCTTTATATCATCCGAAACAAAAACCTTTGCATGTACAAATCCCGGTGTATATAAATATATCTGAACACCTGATTCTATCAAAGTCTTAAAATATGTTTTTGCCAATGCATATACAGCCTTTTTATCCGGAATACCTGGCAATATCAGTTTTACATCAACACCACGCTCAGCGGCAAATTTAATTGACTGCAATAACTCATCATCTAATATAAGGTAAGGTGTCATTATATGTACATACGAATTTGCTCGGTTAAGAATATCAATATATACCATTTCCCCCAACCTGCGTTTATCAAATGGGTTAAATCCATATGGCATTGCATATCCGCTGCATTCTTTATAAACTTGGCAGCTGTTATTTATATACGGACTATAATCGGCATTCTCTTCGCCAAATGACCACATATTTAAAAACATATGTGTAAGGCTGTTTACTGCCTCTCCCTTTATGCGGATTGCTGTATCCTTCCAATGACCGAAACGCTCAATCCTATTGATATACTCATCTGCAAGATTTACGCCTCCGCAAAATCCAACCTTTCCGTCAACTACAAGTATTTTCCTATGGTCCCTATAGTTATAGTATGTTGAAACAAATGGTCGCAGAGGTGCAAACATTCTGCATTTTATACCTAATTCATTTATCATTTCAGGATAGCCGTAAGGCAATAGGGAAATTGCACAGGTTCCGTCATACATTAGCCTGACATCAACACCCTGTTCAGCCTTATCCTTCAGAATTTTCAGAATTTTGCCCCACATCTCACCCTCATCTACAATAAAGTATTCCATAAAGATAAAATGCTCTGCTTTCTTTAACTCCTCAAGCATATCAACCCATTTTTGTTCACCCAATGGATAATAATTAATTTTGTTATATCTTGAAATCGGAAATATCTGAGTTTGATTAAGATAAGTGAATAATTCTAAGGTATCGTGACTTTCCTTTTCCAGAACTTTCAAAGTATCTTCATCTTGCTTAAGGTCGTTTCTATGCTGTTGCGTCAGCCTTGCATATTCCTTTTTTTCTGTACGGCTTCCTATATCCATCTTTGTGAATATATAAAATAATGTACCAAAAACTGAAGTAACCGCTACCACCAATATCCATGTTATTTTGGCTGACGAGTCCATATCAGTATTCATCAGTATCACTATAACTATTAGATTAAATAATCCCACTCCACCAAGTATGGTATTTATTAATCCTGCAAAAAAAGTCATAACAACAAAAAATATTACTATTGCTAATAATATCAGCAATAATATTATTCCTGTTCTGCTGAAAACAAGTCCTAAAACTCCCTTTTTTCGTTTTGTTAAAAGTCTGATTTCGTCTTCCAATTAAAAAGCCTCCCTTTGTATTTTTCCGCTATATTCCTACAGCAGAAAACACACATAAATAACATTACAAGGTATGCTAATATTTTACCAAAAAATTGCTTTTTATTCAACTAAAAAATCAGTCCAATCTGCGTGACAGTATTCCATTATCTCGGTTGATTTTGTCATTCCAAGCTTTTCATAAAACGGTATTGCTGAATCATTTGCACACACATACACATTAATATCTTTTTCACCGCCTGCCACTCTATGAGCTTCATTCATAAGCATTGTACCTATTCCCTTTCCTGAATAATCTCTGTCAACACCTATATCGGTCACAAAAAGCCAGTATGCAAAATCGGTAATACCGAATATTACTCCCACAATTTTCTCAGCATTTTTTGCTACAATACTTATATCAGCATTTTTCACAAGCCTTTCTATTCTTTCATAAAATCTTTCCTTTGGATATTGCGAGCCTAAATCTGTTCTTTTCAGATACTCTATGTATTCATCTGCTGTCAGTCTTTGATTGTATAATTTTTACACTATTAAAAGTTCAAGGCTACATCGTTAAAATGTAGCCTGAGTTTTAATGAGATATTTTATTATGAGAAAAGTAACCATTGAATAGCTGTGGCATCATCAACATCAACCGCTCCATCTCCATTATAGTCTGCCGCAATAAGGTCAATATCCTTTGAGCTTATTAAGCCAACAATATATTTCTGAATTATTGTCGCATCAGAAATATCTAACCTATTGTCCATATTAGCATCACCAATAGCACGATTATTTACTGTTACCTTTGCGATATATTTTTCTGTACCACTTTCATTTGGTGTTTTGCTGATATTAGCATAAATTGCACCATTTTCAATTTTCATTCCATAATAATTGCTGTAATTTTTAAGTGTGTTGTCCTTATAATATACCTGAGAAGTATTATTACTTACATTATACTGCATAATGCAGTTTGTAGTATTGTAATAAAGAACATTGCCTACATTACCAATGCCCATAAATCCACCGTTAAAATAAGTACCCTCGCCAACAAACCAGGTTTCATTGAGTTTTTTAACTAACTTTGCAGTATCAGTTGCAGGAACATATGTAATAAGGCATCTGTCATAAGCACTTGTAGAATTATTATCTATAGTATAAAATTTGCCGTCAATATAACAAAGCGGATTATCAAAGGTTCCTAATCTGCTTTTATCATATTTTGTACTTGTAGCCTTATAGTAGGCATCATCAAAGCCTATGTGTGCCTTGCGATAATTATCAGTAGATTTAAATGCAGAATCACTCAACATAAAATATTTATGTGACACTCTGCCATAGCGAACATCTCTTGATGCATCATAAGCTACATCAACATTATAATAACTGCCGTTGATTTTTATTTTATTCCAATAACGGTACATATCGGCAGAAAATACAATTTCACTATAAATACCTGCTCTTGCAAGCAAAGCAGAATAAGCCATTGCAAAGGCAGCTGTTGATGCCTCACCTTTAACAAGTGCATCATAAACTGTTACAGCAGACTCATTGTATTCACAATCTGCAATAAGCTTATCATGTAAAATCAATGCCTTGTCTATCTCAGACATATTGGAATTTACATATCCGAGATATTTTCTGATTGCATTATCAAGTTCAACACTCTTGGAAGCTATTTCACTTTCAGAGTAAAGATAATTAGGCATAACCACATCAAGTCTTGTGCCTGTGCATATACATAAAATTTTATTTATATTAACATAAAAAAGCTCAGGATTTCTTGAAACAATTTCTCTTGTGATTTTTGAAATTTCCTTTGAGTCAACATCTCTTGTACGCAGGGTAAGTTCAATAGACCTGTTTCTGAAGCATTTCTCAAGCTTTTGAGCAATTTCAAGATGTTCATCATAAACGGTCTTATTATCAGCAATTATTCTGCTTGCATAAACCGCAGAAACATTTTGCGGATCATCTGCCACTTCTGTCGCCAAAGCAGGCATAGAAGCTGTACATAAAATTATTACTGAAAGCAGTAATGAAACATTTGCAAATATTGCTTTTTTGATTTTATTTCCTTTCATAATTTTCACTATCCTTTCTTTGTTTTTATTATAACACTAAAGGAAAATAATGTCAATACCAATAAAAATGCTTTTATATGATGAAATATTTTTATAATTTGAGGCACAAAAAAATCAATATTTAGCAATTTCGCAAAATCAGGCACAAAAAAAGACCATAAGCTATGGTCTTTAAATGTTACAATTTAGTACTTAAAATTTCATCACTTTAGCATACTAATGCATTGCTTAAAGGTTTCAGTAACATACCACGCATCATCATCAGTCAATGTGGTATTCATTGGCAATGTAAGCTGATTTTTATGCATATTATATGCATTTGGGAAATCTGCAATATCAAATCCCCTCTTGCTGTACGCTGAAAGCATAGGCAACGGCTTAAAGTGAACATTACACATTACCCCATGCTCAGCCATCATATTATAAAACTTATTTCTATAATCAGCATCTTTTCCAATGAAGCGAACAAAATACAAATGACCACTACTGCGATGTGTATCATCGCAATGGTTAAGAACCTGAATAGGCAAGTCCTTAAATTCCTCATTATACATTTTTATAAGCTCGTGACGACGATTTAAAATACTTTCATATCTTGAAAGCTGGGCAACACCAAGAGCCGCCAGAACATCAGGCATATTGCACTTGTACTGAGTATCTACAACATCATATTCCCAAGACGCAACTTTATTTTTCTGGTAAGCATCTTTTGTCTGCCCATGAAGAGAGAGCAACATATATTGCTTATAAAGCTCCTCTTCATTTATTCCGTTATGAGGTCTGTGAACAGCCGCTCCACCCTCAGCAGTAGTCATATTTTTAACAGCATGGAAACTGAAGTTTGTAAAATCAGCAATTTCACCGCACATTTTGCCACGACGCCTTGCACCGAAAGCATGTGCAGAATCAGCAATTACAAAAATTCTTCCAAACTTTTCCTGAATCTCATTTTTTGGCTTAAAAACGCCCTTTTTACGCTCAACCGCCTCAAAAATCTTATCATAGTCACAGATAACACCTGCAAGGTCAACAGGGATAACCGCTTTGGTATTAT
Source organism: Ruminococcus sp. (assembly GCA_024403825.1). GTDB lineage: Bacteria > Bacillota > Clostridia > Oscillospirales > Acutalibacteraceae > Ruminococcoides. The sequence goes on from JAKSRB010000007.1 coordinate 23,771, forward strand.
GATTAATAGCCGCTTCCATTTTATCATAATCCATTTCAAAGCTGCCACTTTTGCAGTCAATCATAACAGGCTTTGCTCCAACATGATACACAATAGATGCCGTAGCAGTATATGTATATGCAGGAACTATAACCTCATCTCCCGGACCAATTCCAAGAATACGCAAAGTAAGCTCTGCACAAGAGGTCTGTGAAGAAAGGCAGACAGCTTTATTTACATTGCAATAATCCGCAATTTGTGATTCAAAAAGCTTTGTTTCAGGTCCGGTAGTAATCCAGCCAGAACGCACAACCTTAATAACCTCGTCAATTTCGGTCTGAGATATATCAGGCGGTGAAAAAGGTATTTTTTTCATAACAAAATCTATCTCCTTGTGTATAAAACAAAGATTACATAATAATATATTTTAGATTATACAACAATAAAATGCAAATGTAAAGTTAAGAACAAAAATTAATTCATATTATTTCTCAAAAAACAAAGAAAATGAATTATCTCACACAATATTTTAATTATTATCACTAAAGTTAAACTGATTAAATTCAGGCAATACTTTTAAGCTTCGTTTCAATATACCGTTAATATGTGCTATTGCTGTTCCATAGTTTGTGAAAGGTATGTCGTTTTCCTCTGCCCTGTTCATTCTGGACTGCATTTCCTTTTCATTAAGCATACAGCCTCCACAATGGATAATCAAAGAGTAATCCGACAAATTTTCCTCAAAGCCTAAGCCTGATGTATAACTAAAGTCCAGATTTTTACCTGTATATTCATTAATCCAGCTTGGGAGCTTTACACTTCCAATATCTCCGCATTTTCTGTCATGCGTACATCCCTCAGATATTAAAATCTTATCTCCGTCCCTGAGTCTGTCAAGCTGTATTGCTCCCCTTACCGCTGTTTTTAAAAAACCTTTATATCTTGCCATTAAAATTGAAAATGAGGTCAACGGTATCCTTTCAGGGACTATCTCTGATACTCTCTTAAACACCTGACTATCAGTAATTACCAATGACGGTGGTTTATATGTTTTTGAAATAAACTGCTTTAACTCGCTTTCCTGCAAGCATAACGCACAGGCATTTACATCAAGAATATCTCTTATTGTCTGTTGCTGTGGCAAAATCAACCTGCCTTTTGGTGCAGATGAGTCAATCGGCATTACAAGCACAACCAAGTCACCTTGCCTTACTAAATCCCTACAAATAGATTTTTGTGAAAAATTCGGTTTAATCAGCTTTGCCATTCTGTTTTTCAGCTCATCTATATTTATTGAGTTTCTGGCACTCACCATTAATCCGTCTGAATATACAGCCGTTTCGGTTAAATCGCATTTGTTATATGCTATTATGTAAGGTATTTTCAGCGACTTGAAAATATTTATTATTTCCTTATCCTCGTTCCTCTTTCCTGTATTTGCATCAATTACCAGAATTGCAATATCTACCCTACGCAAAATCTCCCTTGTGCGGTTCACTCGCAGTTCCCCAAGCTCTCCCTCATCATCAAATCCAGGAGTATCAATTATCATTACAGGTCCTAACGGCAGCAGCTCCATTGTTTTGGTTACCGGGTCAGTTGTTGTTCCTCTTACAGAGGATACTACTGACACCTGCTGATTGGTTACAGCATTGACAAGACTTGATTTACCTGCATTTCTTCTTCCAAAAAATCCTATATGTATTCTCTCTGAGGTCGGTGTGTCATTAAGTCCCATTGTTAAATCTCCTTAATTTTTCAATCGCAATTACTGTTATGCTGTAAAATAGTTTCTATCAATTCTGCAACACCATTCTCATTATTTGACGATACAATAATATCCGCTGAGTTCAGACAATTTTCAGAGGCATTACTTACAGCCACTCCCATTCCGCTCCAACGAACCATATCTGCATCATTATCAGCATTTCCACAGGCAGATGTATTTTCTTTTTCTATGCCAAGGTAACTGCATATCCATTCAAGTGCATATGCCTTTGTTGCATTTTTATTCATCATTTCAACAAAAGATGGTGTTGACGAGGTTATATACATTTCTGTTTTTGTTTCAAGCTCGTTCCATAAATAGCTTCTTAATTTTTCGTTATGCTCAAGAATTTCAAGGCTGTCAAATTCGTTTCTATGCTCATAAATAAATTTACGCATATCTGCTATATGTCCGTAGGACGAACGCACATAATCTACATATGCTTCACTACAGCCATATGCTCTTGGGTCTTGCACATACCTTAAATCGGTATATGTCAGACCATTTATAAATCCCTCAAAAATCAAATCATACGGCTCCGTTATATCCAGAAATTTTAAAACATCATTTTCATCAATAAGGATACGCTTTACAGCCTCACCATTTTTATAAATTCCTGCACCATTTGATGATATTACATATTCAAGATTTGGAATATCAATAATATTCTTTGGCATAGTGCCAAAAGGTCTGCCACTTGCCGCAACTATAATAATATTATTATCAATCGCCTTTTCAATGGCTGACCTTACTTCCTTAGTAAGCGTATTATTATCGGTAAGAGTTGTACCGTCTAAATCAAGTGCAAGTAATTTTATTTTTGATTTTGTCATAAGCTACTCCTTGGTATATAATAATAAAATTCCATATTTTTACAAAACCATTTTAACCAAAAAATACTAACAGAAAATAAAGGTTTTGCGTTAAATTTCCGTATAAAAATTCCTGTAAATCAAACAATATAAAAGCAATTAGAAAATAATTTGCCGAAAACAAAGTTGAGGAGTTTTAGATATGAAAGCAACAGGAATTGTAAGACGAATTGATGACTTAGGAAGAGTTGTCATTCCAAAGGAAATCAGACGAACCTTGCGTATTCGTGAGGGCGACCCTCTTGAAATATATACAGCAACAGACGGAGAAGTAATCTTCAAAAAATACTCTCCTGTTGGTGAGCTGTCAGAGTTTGCAAGCCAATATGCAGATGTTCTGTCAAGGATAAGCTCAATGCCTACTTTGATATGCGACAAAGACCATGTAATAGCTGCCGCAGGTGTGTCAAAAAGGGAATATCTTGAAAGACGCATAAGCACCGTACTTGAAAACTATATGGACAGCAGAAAAAGCTATGCAGCTACTCAGCAGACTGCCGATGATGTGCAGCCGATTGAGGGAATAGAAACCTCTGCCGCTGTTATCTACCCAATAATAGCATCAGGAGATGTTACAGGTGCAGTAATAATGCTTGCAGGAGAAAGTGTAAAAATTCCGTCAAATGCGGAAATCAAACTGGCACAATCTGCCGCTGCTTTTCTCGGAAAACAAATGGAAGAATAATTATATTATTGTATTCTGTCCTTTGCCAGATAGTATTATTTTTATAAGCTGATAAAATGCATTAATGTTCTATTGTTTCATTGCTTTTTATCAGCTTCTTTCTGTGTTTTTATTATTCGCTTTTCCGAATGAAGCTTATATAAATACATTCCAAAAAATACTGCTATTGTAACACCTGCACCTATTGCTATACCGATTATCGTATCTGATTTGCTATCTGAGTTTGAAAAATTAAAAAACCCCAGATTATCTGTTGTTGAATTTTTATCTGCCTGTGTTGCTTCATTTTGCGTACTTTTCGTCTTTGAGCTTGATATATTGGAGCTTTTATCCTTATTGTTACTGTCCTTTGAATTATCTTTTTCAGATTTATCAGTATTACTTTTTCCTATATTTACATTTGAAGCTGTACAGCTTTTAATGTCAATAAAATCTAAATCTGAACCAACACAATCACTTGCAGTTAAATCAATTCTGCAGCTTCCTTCTTTTATAGATTTAAATGTAAGAGAACATATTTTTGCTCCATCTGATATATTTTTACCTGACGGATTAAGAAAAGAAATCTTTATTTTTCCATTGCTATCCTTTGCTACAACTTTTGAGTTACTATCATCACACTTTATTTCCCTGTAACTTATCATTTCATTATCATATTCAAGCTCAAAAATTACAGCACTAAGCTCCTGATTACCGCTTGCTAATATATCAACTGTAAACAATCTGTTATTGCTACATTCAACATTGCTCAAGCTAAACTCAATATCTCCTGTAGCACCCACCGAAAAAACAGCCGACATTATTAACAATAAAACCAAAAATACAGCAGAAAATTTCCTAATCAATATTATTTCTCCAATAAGTCGAATTATAAAATATTATATCATCTATTTAAAAATGCTGTCAATATAAATTGATTATAAAAAATTAAGTGTGCAAGCCTTGTCTGACCTGCACACCCTTCAAATTATTCTATATTCCTTAAATTTTATATTACCATGTACTTACATTATATCTGCCCTTGGAATCAGTTGTATTTACGACATAGTATCTTGCACTTCCTGATACTGTCACATTTTCTGTCTGTACACTTCCATTTGAGAATATAACATACTGGGCATCACTTGGAATGTCATATGTATATATACTCTGTCCATAGCTGTTTGTCTTGGAGTATGACATTGTCTTTCCTGGCCATGTTGACATTGTTTTATTTGTATCTGACCAGTAATAACAATAAATTGTACCGCTCCAATTAAGTGAATTAGTAAATGTCATTGTGTATTTTGCTGGCTTTGTTGTTGCAGGCTCTGTTGTTGGTGCAACTGTTGTTGCAGGAACTGTAGTAGGTGCAACGGTTGGAGTTGTTGTTGGATTAATAATATCATCAATATTCTTTTTTACACCACAATTACAGCTTTTTGATGAAATGCCATTAAGGTAGTACTGAATTGCAGTTGCATCCTTAATATTAACATTTTTATCAGCATCCGTATCCGCTGCTAATAAACCATTCTTAGAAATCTGAGAAAGCTCCACAAGATATTGCTGAATTAAGGTTGCATCATTAACATCAATAGTATCATTGCAATCAGCATCACCAATAAGAACATAATTATTATCTGTTGTAGGCTCTGTAGTTGTCGGAGATACTGTTGTAGCTTCGGTTACAGTTGTTGGCGGTACAGTTGTGCTTGCTGTTGTTGTAGGAACAGGCACATATTCTTTCCAGCTATGATTTGATGAAAACAGCATTGATTTTCCGTCAAGTGATAAGCCTGTGGCACCGTCAGCAGGATAACGATTTGTTGTTGCAGTTGAGCTTTCTGTAAATATAACCTTTGCATTTGCAAGCTTTTCTTCAACCTCAAGCTCATAGTAGCCTGTTGCAGAGTTATATGTCATAGCCTCACCAGGCCAAACTGCATTTTTTACAGTTGTACCTGTTGATTTATCATACACATACGCATAAACCTTTGACCATTTATATGATGTATTATCAAAATAAATTTTTAGGGTTTCGGATGGGTCTTTTTTAACATATGTATATTTACTTACAGCAGAGGTTGTTGTTCCGTCAGATGCCTTTACAGATACTACTGTTGAAGAGCCGTAAGGAAGTCCACTGCCTATTGTAATTGTATCTCCGTTTTTGAATGTCTTATACTCTGAATTGTCTATTGCATAATATGCAGTTGTTGCATTTTCGCAATTAAGTGTAATTTTAAGCGTATCTGTTTTATATGTAGTTGACTCAGGAGATGCTGTTGCAATCGGTGTATTTTCGCAGTTATAAACAACTGCAACACCTGAAGAGCTTACCTCACCCGAAATAGTACCATTTGATACTGTAAATGTACGACCTGAAATCTGGTCTTTATAACTGCCTGATACCATTTTATTGGCTTTCAGACTAACATTTCCGCCACCGTCAAGCTTTGATATAACTACACCTGTTGTACCTCTTTCAATATATGCAACCTTACCACTGCTTGAAAGATATTCGCTCTGACCGTCAAAGTAATTTTTAAATTTATTAACCTCTTTTACAGCAGTAGATTTCCATGTTGTGTCTGTACTTGCATCACCCATATTTGCAGCTGGGCGAGCAAAGAAAAGCGAGGTTGATTTTGCTCTTGCTCCGATAATTGCCCACGCTTTCTTGATGACAGCATCAGATACACCGCTTGTATTTTTCAATGCATTAATAGAACCTGAATCTCCCATATATGTATCATGAGATTCTACCCATAATACTGAATGACTTGCACCAGCTTCGAGTACATACGAAGAGCTTGCAAGCATTCCTGCATCACTTATATATGCACCATAAAGTGCAGAGTCACCTGTTTTATTATCAGTAACATTGATATACTTTGTATAATTGGAAATATCAGTACTCGCGGTATTGAGAATTTCACCATAATAATAAATCGGATTAGAGGTAGTTGCCTTTGAGCCATCTACAACAACTGGCCAGAAATCGCTTGCACAATTACTATCAGTAGGCAATTCAATATGCTTTGCGGCATCAAATCTGAATCCGTCAACACCAAGTCCGATAAGTTCAACTAACAGGTTTTTAAATGACTTCTGAATATATGAATTTCCCGTATTAAGGTCAGGCTCACCAATACTTCCACGAGTCATATCATAGCGATTGCTGTCACTTGCCCAGATACTATTAATATGCCAATAATCAGAATTTGAACGCAGGGTTGAATTAACACTACTATGAATGTCACTCATTTTATTTCCTTTACCTTCAATATTAGCCATATGATTTGCTACAATATCAACTATAACCTTTATACCATACTTATCTGCCTCAGCACACATTTCTTTTAATTCTGCCTTAGTTCCAAGCCAGCTTTGACCGCTGTCTGCAATGGAAATATCAATAGGCTGATAAAGCTTCCACCATTGACCGCTTTGGTCCTTCCAACTGGATTTATAATCCTTTGGTGGCTGTACCGGAGAGGTTTGAACAGCAGTATAGCCTGCCGCCTTAATATCCTCAAGATTTTCTTTAATTGAGTTATAAGACCAGTTAAAGCAATGCAATACATTTGAACCGTCAACAGTTTTCTGAGGTCCCTGACTTGAAGCTGATGCCTTTTCCTGTTCAGTAGTGGCTGAAACTTCTGAACGCTCAACAGTAACTGCATTTGAAGTCAATGAACCTGTAATAAGGCTTGTTGCAAGAATACTGACAGCCAGTATCGAGCTTATAGCTTTGTTTTTTAATTTCACCTTGATTTCCTCCTGATAATTTCAAACTTCTACAGAAAACATCTGTAAAAATATTATACTATACAATTAAACTTTTTTGCAACATAAATACAATATTATTCATTATCAGTGCATAGAAAAACAAGCGGATTTTTTAGTAATTATTTCTAATAACTTAAAAAATCCGCTTATATTTATAATATTATTTATTATAACAGCATAAATTTTGCTTTCTTGCCTGTAAATCAGTTTAAAGCATAAATTAAATTTTCGATACTAAAATTATTATCTGTAAAAAATTTCTCCTCCATTAACTCAACATTCTCATAGGAATGTTCTACTTCCTTTGAGTATTGCTGAAAAATCTGTACTAATCCATTTTCATCAGTTTTCTTGCTTACGCATAAGGCTGATATTACTATCACAGCACAAATCAGCCGTTTTATTGTAAAGGTCACATCATAAGTATCAATCGCACTCAGATAATATCTAAATAAATAATACTGTGATAATATTTCCAGAGCCTTTTGAAGATACTCATAAGCTAAATATTCACTTTGAATTTCTGTATTACACAATTCTTTATAAAAATCCTCATTCATAATATCCATTGACTTATGCATTTCAAATATAAAATCGCAATCCTTTTTCTGCTCTGATAACCCAGAAAAATCACAGCTTTTCAAATCATTCAGCATTGAAATATCATATACCTCATTATTAATCATATTTTGTACTTGAGCGTTAAATATCAAAGCCTTTTTCAGTCTTTCAGAAATTAATTTCTGACTGTCAGCTATAATATCCGAGGTTATTTTGCGTGCTTTAATAAGAAAATTCATCAATTCTAAATCATAATCAAGCTCTGTATTCTCAATCTTAAAATCTTCAATATAATCGAATTTTTCAAGAGCAAGCATAATTTTTGCCGCCTCAGGGCAGGAAAGTGACAGCATATGCTCCGAAAATGCTGTATAGTCCTGAGTTAATCGAGGAAATTCTCTACAGGTTTTACAAAGCATTTCTTCGCCAAGATTTATGTATATATCACAAAGCATATCATCATTCCAGAATGGACATTTTCCATTTTCAGATTCAAAAATTCTGTCGCCGTCTTCGTCAATAATCATTTTTTCATTGAGTTTTTTTCCAAATTCTCCGCAAACACAGCTATATACTTCGGCTGACTTATCATCAACCACAACATCCCAATCCTTACAACAGCTGTCAGGGCATCTATCTGCTATACATTTAAAATTTTCATAAAAATCAGGGTATATCTTTTTCATAGCTACCTTTCTTTATTAAAAGCCGATTATCAAGCTTTACCTGATAATCGGCTTAATCTTAAAATTAATAATAAATATTATTCGTCAATAGCCTCAAGGTCATATTCTGAAACCTTGCGAGGTTCTTTCTTATTAAATATATCGTATATTACAGGAATTATAAACAATGTCATAAATGTTGCATACACAAGTCCGCCAATACATACTATTGCCAACGGCTGCATCATTTCTGCACCTGTACCAATTCCCAATGCCATTACTGACAAGCCAAGAATTGTTGTAAGTGCAGTAATAAGAATTGGACGCATACGGGTTTTTCCCGCCTCTACTATAGCTTCAATTCTTGTTGTACCTGCAATTCTAAGCTGATTAATGTAATCAACCAACACGATACCGTTATTTACTATGATACCACAAAGCATAATAAATCCGATAAGTGCTATTACGCTGACATCAAAGCCGGTAATGATAAGTGCAAGGAAACCTCCTGTAAATGCAAGTGGTATTGTAAACATAATAATGAACGGGGATTTCAAGCTCTGGAATTGTGCTACCATTATAAGATATATCAGAATTACACCCAGCAACATCATAAGCATCAGCTGTCCTACTGCTTCCATTGTTGTTTCATCTGAACCAGAGTATTCTATTGAACAATCCTTTGGCAATTCATAGTTATCAAAAAGCTCTTTAACTTCATTTGCTACATTTGTAAGAATATAACCATCCTTTAATATACCAGTTATTATTAAATATCGCTTTTGGTCTGATCTGCTAATAACATTCATTGTTTCTGAGTTTGATATATCTGCAATGGATGACAATGAAATTTTCTTTGTTTCACCCTCTTTATTAGTATAGGAAATCTTTATTTCTCCAACCTTATCGTATAAAACCTTACTGCTTTCATCCTTTATAATTACAACATCTATTGAATCACCATTATCATTTGTCAATGTTGTTGAAGTTGTTTCAGTACTTACCGCTGAGGCTATCTGCTGGAATACCTGTGCAACTGTAAGTCCCTTTTCAATAGCTTTCTGCTTATTTACAGTAACCTTGATTTCCGGTGAGGTTGCACCTACACCATTATCAACAGTAGCAATTCCCTCAACACTTTCAAGCTGTTTTGCCATATCCTCGGCAGTTGATTGCAGATTTTCAAGGTCATTACCATTGAGATTAATCTGAATACTCTGTTCACCAAGCATCATACTCATTGAGCTTGAAGAACCTCCGCCAACTGTAACCTCACCATCAACATTTTCAAGATCACTTTCAAGTCGCTTGGTTATATCCTTACCGTCTTTTGTGTATTTTTCATTCAGAACACAATACGCCATTACTGAACCTGCATCATTTGATGCTCCGCCTATAGACATACCCATAAGACTTGAGGTTGAACCAACCATTACACCTACTGTGTCAAATTCCTCATACTTGTTTAAAACCTCATTAACCTGATTTGCCACATCAACAGTTTCTTCAAATGTAGCATTTTTATCAAGTGTTACATCAATCTCAATTTCAGTACTGCTCATCTCAGGCATAAAGCTGAAGCCCTTTGCCAATGCTCCGAAAACACTTCCGAATAAAAGTGCAATTACTACAATAATTGTTACAACCTTATGCTTTAATATCGTTCTGAGTGATTTTTCATAGGCATTTAAGATTTTACTGCCATTTTTATTTTTATGCTTAGGCTCTCTGATTTTCTTAAGCATACCCTGACTCATTGCAGGAACAAGTGTAAGAGCAACAATAAGGCTTGCAAGAAGTGAATAAGCAATAGTAAGTGCCATATCAACAAATAACTGCCTTGTGATACCTTCAACAAATACGATAGGAGTAAAAACGCAGATTGTAGTAAGTGTTGAAGCGGCAATAGCACCTGCAACCTGACCTGCACCATTAACGGCTGCTCTGATTGGGGAATATCCAAGTCCACGCAGTCGATAGATATTTTCGATAACAACAACCGAGTTATCTACAAGCATACCTACACCGATAGCAAGACCTGAAAGTGAAATCATATTTAATGATATTCCGCTGAAATACATAAGTACAATAGCGAAAACTACACTAATAGGAATTGAAAATCCAACAATAACAGTTGGCTTAATATCACGCAGGAAAAGGAAAAGAATAATAATTGCAAGCACCGCACCCATAAGCAGGTTCTGTAAAACGCTGTTTACAATAATTGAAATATAATCGCCCTGATTATAAAGATTTGTAAAATGAAGTCCTTCATTTTCCTCTGAAAGCTTTTCAAATGTAATGTTAATATTTTCACATACCGTTGAGGTAGCAACATCACTTTGCTTTGAAAAGCTTAATACAATTCCGTCCTGTCCATTTATTTTTGCATATGTTTCAGATGCATTATCAGCTATAAACACATCCGCTACATCATCAAGCTTAACTACACCAATACCGTCAATACCAGTATCAAAAAGCACAAGATGACGCATTTCATCTTCATTGGCAATCTTGTCACCAACTCTAATCATATACTGATTATTCAAATCATCCTTAACATATCCGGCAGGCATTGAAAAGTTCTGAGCGGTAAGGATACCTGAAATGGTTTCAACAGTAACCATATTGCTCATATCCGCCTTATCCTTAGCATCAGACTTTGTATCAGATAATTTATCAATCTGTGTCTGTACTTCTTTTTTTGCTGATTCAAGCTGAGTTAAAGTAGATGATAATTCAGTTTGCTTTGAGGTAAGATTTGTTACAGCTGATGACATCTGAAAATCCGTACCTGACTGTTGCTGTAAAATTGTTGCAAGTGCATCATTTACTGAAACAGATTGTTCATCAAGACCATTTATAGTTTCAGATATTTGAGCATTGCCCATATCAAGCTGTGCAATACCCTCTGACATTGTATTCAAAGTAGCATCGATACTATCATATGAAATTTGCATTTCCATAAGTGTTGATTCAATCTTAGCCAATGATGAATTAACAGTTTCTAATGCATTCTCTAAATCTGAAATATGAGAATCAAGTTCAGACAATTTAATGTTATACTCGCTTAATGATTTCTCAAGTTCAGCAATCTGACCTTGATACCATTGGTATTCCTCGCTACCCTCTTCAACCATACTCATTGCATCTTTTAATTGATTGTACATTTCTTGTATTTCTGATAGTTGAGATATGGATTTATTTAAAGTATCCTGTTGCTCCGTAAGCTCCTCATATGTCTTTTTCAACATAATTAAATCCTGATAAGATTTTTCAAGCGAAGACTTTTGAGTTTCAAGACTCATTTTCTGGTCGAGCAGCTGCATTTTTGCAGACAAAATCTGAACCATTCCATTATCTGCCTGTTTCTGAGCCTCAGAAAGCTGTTTTGCTACCTCTGCCTGCTGTTCTGTAAGGTCCTCCATTGTGCTTGTTATAGTTGCAGAACCCTCTTCAGCAAGATTAATATTATTATTCAATTCATCCTTTGCATTCTGTAACTGATCCTCAGCATCTGCAAACTGTGAATCAAGTGCCGCAGAAATTTTTTTGTTAAGCTTATTTACTTTTTCCTGCGAAATAATTACATTTTCTTTTTCTGTAAGAATACCCTTGTTTGAGATTGAGGCTACACCGTCTATTCCCTCCAACTGATTGAGCAGGGTATTTTCAACATATTCGGATATTTCGCTCTGATTCATACCCTCATAATCAACTGCCGCCATACCTATTGGCAACATATTTGGATTAATTTTAAGCAGATATGGGGAGCCTACTCCGTCAGGCCAACGGTCAGATATTGTATCAAGGGCAGACCTTAAATCTACGGTTGCTGTATTCATATCTGTTCCGTCCTCAAATTCTATCATCAACATGGAATAGTTTTCAGAAGAATTTGAAGTAATTGCTTTTACACCGTCTATTGTTGCAATAGACTGCTCCAGAGGCTTTGTAACAGTTGATTCGACCGTTTCAGGTGTCTGACCAACATATGTTGTCATAATCATTGCATATGGAAGATCCATATTAGGCAAAAGGTCAGGTGTCATTTTCATAAATGATACTATACCAAGTACAATGACGATAACAACGCACACAAAAACCGTCATAGGTTTTTTAACGCTGAATTTTGATAACATAACATTCTCCTTTATAATTGCTTACAGAACTGTTTCGGATAATAATATGTTTAAGACAGACAAAACAAATAACATTTTTAAAATTAATATTTTGTTTATTCAGTCTTTGTCCTAAACTTATTTTTGCGTAGAACTCTCCACAACAGCACCATTTTTAATTATTTCAAATTTTCTCAACAGATTTTTCAGTACAAGCTGGTCATCCTCGCCCATCACAAAGACATTGAAAACTGCATTTTTCAAAAGCTGAGAAAGAATAAGCGAAAGATTTTTTACATCCTCATCATCTTTAAAACGCAAATTATCCCTGTTGAACTTATTTGTCATATCCTCAATTTCTGCAAATCCCTTGAAACGATTTAAGATAAAATCAGAAATCAAATCATCATTTGCCTTTAAATTTTTAAAAAGATTTTTTAATACACTTTTGGTTTTTGTATCATTACCCATATTAGTAATAATCTTAAAAAGCTCGATATATGTATAAAAAACATCACCACCAGATGCTTCGATAACCGAATTGATTTTTTCTATCGAAATTCCTATTATAAATTTGGTAATAACCTCAATCAAATCAACCTTATCATCAAAATACTGATAAAAGCTTCCCCTTGAAATATCGGCAGTTTTGATTATACGATTTATGCTGACCTTTTCAGTTGACGAGCTTGCAAACTCCATCATTACTGCATCAATAATTCTATTGCGTTTTTCCTCAGGCAGATTATAAAAGGTACTTTTAATCAATAATCGACACTCCTTTCGCAAAAATGACAAACTGTCATATGACTATCTGTCATATTATAGCATTGTGAATATTTAGTGTCAATAAAAGTATATAAACTGTAATTATTATGTTATTTTTTATAAATCAAAAAACTGTATCAGATTTTACACTCCGATACAGTTTTCATTTATTATTTAATTTTCATCGTCTGATAATGGTTTGTCATAAAGATTATTGTCATCAGGATTTGAAATATTTACATACTGCTCAGGCTTTGGTGCTTCTTCTTTTTTCTCCTCAGGTTCATCATTTTCTATTATGACAGATTCGTTTTCATCATAATATGTTTCTGTTTCCTTAACTACCTTATCAATAGTTTTTTCCATACTATTGTCAGCGTTTTTTTCAACAGAATTGTCCTTTGATGAGCTTACCGCCCTTACAAGTGAATTTTCTGCATCCTTTAGCTCTGCATCATCTTCAATTATATGTGTATTCGCTTTATACTCAGGAGAAGACTTATCTACTCCAAAATTCGGAGCATCATAATCTTCAACTGTATTTTCAGCAGCCTCCATTATCACATCGCCAACTGCATCTATTTCAGCCTGACGCTTTGCCTCAGCCTTTGCCTTTAACTCATCAAGATGATTTTCTGGCTTTTTTACCTTGTTTGAATTATCGCTGAAATATATTTCATACCATACAAGGAATACATAAACTGTCCATACTCTACGGCTGTTATCCTCTTTACCGCTGAAATGCTCATCAAGCCAACCTACCAAAGCATCTGTATTAAAGAATTTCTCTGCTGTTTCGCTCTTGAACTTCTTCTTTACAACATCATAATATTTTGCATCACGCAGCCATACACGAGTTGGTACTGGGAAACCAAGCTTTTCCTTTTCTGCTGTAGCCTCAGGCATATGACGGACTGCCGCCTTACGCATTGCATATTTTGTATTGTGCTTATTGCAACGCAAATGAGTTGGAAGTGTAGATGCAACCTTGAATACTTCCTTATCGAGGAATGGTACTCTCAACTCAAGAGAGTTTGCCATACTCATACGGTCAGCCTTTAGGAGAATATCGCCAACCATCCACATATTTATATCAAGATACTGCATTTTTGTCACATCGTCATACTTACGGCAACGATAGTAATATTTTCTTACTAAATCCTGTGGTCTTGTGGCTATTGAAGGGTCCTTCAGAATTGAGCGTTTTTCCTTGAGGTCATACATAAATGCATTACCAATATAACGCTCCTCAAGTGGGTCACAAGCTCTGATAAGATAATCTCTTCCCTTAATATCAGGTAATTTTTTACATACCGCACGAATTGCCTTACGAATACAATGCGGAACTATAGTCTGATAAATTTTGAAAACTCTTGGGTCATTGTAGCAGGTATAACCGCCAAATAATTCATCAGCACCCTCACCAGATAAAACAACCTTAACATACTGGCTTGCAAGCCTTGATACAAAGTAAAGTGCAATACAGGATGGGTCTGCGAGAGGCTGGTCCATATGATACTGAACTGTAGGAACAGCATCCCAAAATTCTTCACTTGAAATAAGATGGGTATGATGTTCAACACCAATTTCCTTACTGAGATTTTCAGCCCAGCTGATTTCATTATATTTCTTGCCAAAATCAAAGCCTACTGTAAATGTTTTCTGGTCAGCAAAGTATGTTGAAACATAGCTTGAATCAACACCGCTTGAAAGGAAACAGCCAACCTCCACATCAGCAATTTTATGTGCATTAACTGAGTTTTCAAAAACCTTTTCGATTGCATCAACGGCTTCTTCTTCGGTCATATCTTCATTTGGAATAAAGCGAGGCTCAAAGTATCTTACTGTTTCAACCTCACCGTCACGATACCAAAGATAATTACCAGGCATAAGACAATATACATCCTCAAAGAATGTTTCAGGAGGAGCAGCATACTGGAATGAAAGGTAAGAATCAAGAGCTTTTTTATTAAAACGCTTAACGAATTTCGGATGTTCAAGAATACTCTTAATTTCGCTTGCATAAACAAAATTGTTGCCAATAGTTGTATAATGCATAGGCTTGATACCAAAAAAGTCACGAGCAATAAAAAGTGAATGGTCTATTGTATTATAAATCGCAAATCCAAACATACCTCTGAGCTTAGGCAATAAATCCTCCTGCCACTCCTCAAAGCCATGAATAAGTACCTCACTATCGGTATCAGTATAAAATCTGTGGCCCTTACTCATCAGGATTTTTCTTAATTCCTGATAGTTATAAATTTCGCCATTAAAGGTAAGGACAAGTGTTTTATCCTCATTATAAATAGGCTGATGACCTGCATCAAGGTCAATAATTGAAAGACGGCGAAAACCCATAGTAATTACGTCATCACTGAAAAATCCGTCTGAATCCGGACCTCTGTGAGTAATAGCCTCAGTCATATTTCTGATTACGGAATCTTTGTTGTTAAGCTGTCCAACAAATCCACAAATACCGCACATATATGCAAACTCCTTTCAAAGCTGAGTTGGAATTATTAAACTTATATTTATATATTCTACCATAACTGGATTTTAAATTCAACACTCATAAAAGCATATTTCAAAAGAAGTGGTATATTTTGTAAAAGTGGAATATCTTTTGATAATAACAAGCATTTTTTTGTTTTAATCGCTGTTTAATACTTTTAACAAGCCAGAATTTCAAGAAATATTAATGAAAATTTATTTAAAAATCTTTCCTAAATAATTATAGTAGCCCAATCTCCAGAAATCACCGTCATGTTCATAACCTTTAACCAAATCAGTCTGATTTTTTATACCGTTTAATGTTAGAACCTCGCCATAGTACAAGGTTGTTTCAACATTCCAAGGGTCTTCATCTCCAACAGTAAGATATAAATAATACGGCTCATTTCCATCTGTAATTTCAAAATCATCCATTACAGGCCAATTCCAATAAGTGTCCTTATAAAATTCTGTTGGAATTACACCAGGGTCTGGAGCAAAGCTTGCAATATATCCTATAACATCCTGATGTATAAATCCTGTTGCCAGACTTTCACTCGCACCCTGTGAAACACCTGCAATGGCGGTATTTTCTCTGCCTGTTTTAATCGGATATGTGTTTTCAATAAACGGCATCAGGTCATTTCTTATATCATAAATAACCTTGTCATAGCATAACCTTAATTCTTCTTCTGTTTTTGATTCCTTGTCAGCCAGCTTGTCTGTGTACATATCTACTGAAACAATTATCATAGGAACAGTAAGATTATCTTTAAGCATATTTCCATACAAAATCTGTAAATAGGAGTCCTGATGAATCTGTCCTGTATAATCACCGCCCCAACCATGAATGGCGTACATAACAGGATATTTTTCATTTTTATCATAATTTGCTGGCAGCAAAACATTGCACATTTTATAATCCTGTGCCGTTTCGGAATAATACTTTACATCTTCATCAATAGTTCCATAATCAACATTATTATGCTTATCAATATATTTTTTAGGAACAGAGGTCACATTCTCTATTAAATATGGGTCAAAAGCTTCTTTATCTGTTGTATCATCCGCAGTCTGATTTACTGCACTATCATTAGTAGCAACAGGCTTATCATCTGATTTCTGACATCCGGAAATTGTTGTCAACAGTGATAAAGCACACAAAACTGCAATTACTATTTTTTTCATCACATTCACACTCCATTTCAGTACATATGACTTATCATATTGTTTCATAATAATTATAACAAACGAACCAATAAATTGCAAACATAATATTATTGACAAAGATTTTACTGCGTGATAAAATTTTCATAAAGAAAAAACTAATAAATGAATTTTTTATATTTGTAAAAAAGGAGATTTTTAATATGTCTAAAGATTTTAAGCTTTGTCCTCTATGCGAAAGCCCTATGATGAATGTACAGGACGATAAAAACAATGGCGAACCTTATTTTGAATGTTCAAACTGTGGATTGAGATTTCAGATTGAAGGTTTTGATGAAAAGCCAGTTGAAATCAAGGAATAAACTATGAAATGCTTAATTGTTGTTGATTATCAGGTTGACTTTGTTACAGGTACGCTCGGATTTAAAAAGGCAGAATTGCTTGATGAGATAATATGTAAAAAAATCGAGGAGTACCGCAAAAATAACGGTGAAGTAATATTTACATTCGACACACATACGGAAGACTATTTGCAATCTTATGAGGGCAAAAATCTGCCTGTGCCACATTGTATTGAGAGTACAGAAGGACATTCGCTATATGGCAAGGTTGCAGAATTAATTAGGGTTAATGACAAATGCTTTTATAAAAAAACATTTGGTTCAGTAGAGCTTTTGGACTACCTCAGAACCAGAGAATATGAAAGCATTGAGCTTTGCGGAGTTGTATCAAATATTTGTGTAATTTCAAATGCTGTACTTGCAAAAGCCGTTCAAACTGAAACAGATATAATAGTTGACAGCTGTGCTGTTGCCTCAAATGATGATACATTAAATCGTTATGCCCTTGAGGTTATGAAAGGAATGCAGATAAAAGTCATATGATAAAAATAATTTATGGTACAGGAAATCAGGCAAAAGTCAATGCAATGAAAAACAGATTAACTCCGCTTGGCATTGATGTTATAGGATTAAAGCAATTAAATGCCGATATTCCAAATATTATTGAAGATGGAACATCACCCCTACAGAATGCCTGTAAGAAAGCAGTTGAATATTATAAAGTATTTAAAACACCGATATTTTCCTGCGATTCAGGTTTATACTTTGATACTCTTCCTGACGAGCTTCAACCAAAAGTAAATGTCCGCACAATAAACGGAAAGTACTGTACAGATGATGAAATGATTGAATATTATTCCAAGCTTGCTGAAAAATACGGAGATATTACAGCACGATACAAAAATGCAATTTGCCTGATTATTGACAATAATCACATATATAGTGCAATGGACAGCACTATGGAAAGCGAGCCTTTTATATTAACATCAAAGCCACACCAAATCAGAAAAAACGGTTTCCCTCTTGACAGTCTGTCAAAGCATATAGCAAGTGGCAAATATTACTATGATTTAGATAAAAATGAGCTTGACAAGGTAGCTGTTGAAGATGGCTTTCTTGAATTTTTCAAAAAGCATCTCAATGAGCTTAAAAGCTAATAACATTAAATCTAAAAAACTCGGCAGAGAACATTTCTGCCGAGTTTTTTCATTTATACTCTTTAATACAAAAAGGCTGCCCGCACTTTACGGACAGCCTTACAAAATCTATTTATACAAATCAGATAAGCTCGATAACAGCCATTTCTGCACCGTCACCACGACGAGGACCAATCTTAGTTACACGAGTATAACCGCCATTTCTGTCGCTGTACTTTGGAGCAATTTCCTTAAAGAGCTTTGTAACAACATCTTCAATAGTAACAAAAGCTAAAACCTGTCTTCTGTTGTGAAGTGTGTCATTCTTTGCTATTGTAATCATCTTCTCAGCCATAGCCTGAACTTCCTTGGCACGAGTAAGAGTTGTTTCGATTTTGCCGTTTTCGAGAAGGAATGTAACCATTGCACGGAGCATTGCAATTCTCTGAGCAGTAGTTCTTCCTAATTTTCTTGTACCTGGCATTTTATTCACTCCTTTACCGTTGGGTTTAAAAAGGGTTTATTCGTCTTCCTTCTGAAGACCGAAACCGAGAGAATTAAGCTTCTGTACAACTTCTTCAAGTGACTTTCTGCCGAGGTTACGAACCTTCATCATATCCTCTTCGGTCTTATTTATAAGATCCTCTACAGTATTAATTCCTGCACGCTTCAAACAATTAAATGAACGCACTGAAAGGTCAAGATCTTCAATAGTCATTTCAAGGATTTTTTCCTTGCCCTTGTCATCCTTTTCAACCATAACTTCAGCACTTGAAGCCTTGTCTGAAAGATTAACAAAGAGGTTGAGATGCTCAGTAAGAACCTTTGCTGACAAAGATACTGCCTCCTGAGCATTGATAACACCATTAGTCCAAACATCTAAAGTAAGCTTGTCATAGTCAGTAATCTGACCAACACGAGTATTATCAACAGTATAGTTGACCTTTAATACCGGAGTATATATAGAGTCAATAGGTAAAACACCTATAACATTATTACCTGTTAAAAGCTTGTTACGCTCAGCTGGAATATAACCACGACCCTTGTCGATTGTGATTTCCATATTCAGCTTTGCACCCTCGCCGAGAGTAGCAATGTGAAGCTCAGGGTTAAGGATTTCAACTTCGCTATCACACTTAATGTCGGCAGCTGTCACAACACAAGGACCTTCGGCTGCAATTTCGACAACCTTAGGGCTTATCTCATAGAGCTTTGGAACAAGGCTTTTCATATTAAGAACAATTTCCGTAACGTCTTCCTTTACGCCGGGAATAGTTGAAAATTCGTGAAGAACGCCGTCAATCTTAATAGATGTAACCGCACAGCCTTCAAGTGAGGAAAGTAAAACTCTGCGAAGGCTATTGCCTAAGGTGTTGCCAAATCCACGCTCAAGTGGTTCAACAACAAATCTGCCGTACTTTCCGTCCTCGGTTAATTCCTCGGTTTCAATTCTTGGCTTTTCAATTTCTATCATTCGCGAATCCTCCTAAACAATCAAGCAGCTGCATATACAACTAATGTGTATGTAACCTGCAAAAAATTAAACGGATTACTTGGAGTACAACTCGACAATGAGGTGTTCTTCAACAGGAAAGTCAATATCCTCTCTCTGTGGAGCTGCAATAACCTTACCGCCAAGAAGATTCTCGCTCTTCTGGAGCCACTTAGGAGTTACTGAAGAAGATGTTTCACCGTCAGCAATAGCCTTAAATCTTGTTGTTGAACGGCTCTTTTCCTTAACCTCGATAACATCGCCAACCTTAACAAGGTATGATGGGATGTTTACCTTCTGACCATTTACAGTAAAGTGAGCATGGCTTACAAGAACTCTTGCTTCTCTTCTTGTTGCTGCAAGACCGAGTCTGAAAATAACATTGTCAAGTCTGCGTTCAATGAGTGTAAGAAGAACAGCACCTGTCTTACCCTCAGCCTTTTCAGCCTTTTCATAGTAAGCTCTGAACTGCTTTTCCTGAACGCCATAAATAAACTTAACTTTCTGCTTTTCAGTGAGCTGCATGCTGTACTCACTCTTTTTTCTTCTCATCTTACCGCCAGGGTTTCTGTTGGAAGTCTTTTTAGAATAACCCATTACAGCAGGTGAAATGCCAAGTGCTCTGCAACGCTTTGCGATTGGCTGCATATTCTTTGCCATAGATATATCCTCCTTTTAAATACTATACGCGTCTTCTCTTTGGAGGACGGCATCCATTATGAGGAATTGGAGTAACATCTTTAATCATAGTTACTTCAAGACCAGCTGTCTGCAATGCTCTGATTGCAGCTTCTCTGCCCTGTCCAGGTCCTTTTACATAAACCTCGACGAACTTCATACCGTGTTCCATTGCTGCTTTAGCGGCAGTTTCAGCTGCTGACTGAGCGGCAAATGGAGTTGACTTCTTAGAACCTCTGAATCCAAGCTCGCCTGCACTTGCCCAAGAAACAGCATTGCCCTGTGTATCAGAAATTGTAACAATAGTATTGTTAAATGTTGACTGAATATGAGCCTGGCCCTTTTCGATATTTTTGCGTTCACGACGACGGCGAACTACTTTTTTACCACCTTTTGGTGCTGCCATAATCCTTTGCCCTCCTTACTTCTTCTTATTAGCCATGGTCTTACGAGGACCCTTGCGAGTACGAGCGTTTGTCTTTGAACGCTGACCTCTTACAGGTAAGCCTTTTCTGTGACGAACGCCACGGTAACAACCAATATCAATAAGTCTTTTAATATCAAAAGCAATGTCACGGCGAAGGTCACCTTCAACGCGGCAGTTATGCTCAATGTACTCTCTGAGCTTAGAAACATCTTCCTCAGTTAAATCTCTGACACGAGTGTCAGGATTTACACCTGTTGCAGCAATAATGTCGTCTGCAGTTTTACGGCCGATACCGAAGATATAAGTTAAACCGATTTCAACTCTTTTATCTCTTGGTAAGTCAACACCTGCTATACGAGCCATACAGTTGCACCTCCATATAAAATTAAAAAATAGTTATTGTCAAATTACTGGTAATTAACCCTGACGCTGCTTATGCTTAGGGTTCTCGCAGATTACGAGAGTCTTACCTTTTCTCTTGATGATTTTGCACTTATCGCACATTTTCTTTACTGAAGGTCTGACTTTCATTGTATAATCATTCCTTTCTAAAAAATTAGTGTTAATTACTCTGGCTTACTTTGAACGCCAGGTAATTCTTCCTCTGGTCAGGTCATATGGTGACATTTCCACAGTAACCTTATCACCCGGCAAAATGCGAATGAAGTTCATTCTCAATTTGCCTGAAATAACAGCTAATATTTCGTGCCCGTTCTGAAGTTCAACCTTAAACTGAGCGTTTGGAAGAGCTTCCTTAACAATACCTTCAATTTCAATTACATCCTGTTTAGACATACCGTCAACCTCCGTTTTTAAAATCTTTTAGAATTTTTCTTATTTTCGGATTGGTTTCAAATGAACCCTTGATAACCGTTTTTGTAGCTTTTAGATGTTTAAGCTTTTTTCTTTTAGGATGCTCCAGAGTTCTGCGTTTTCCGTCAGCTATAAGAGCATATTCGGAATCAATCTCCAAAACAACAAAAAAGCCACACTTATCACGCCCTGCCAGAGCTTCGACTATAGTACCTTTTACAATGTTCATAAATCACCTTTATCAACACAAGGTCATAATCTTAGGCCCGTCAGGTGTTATCGCTACTGTGTGTTCAAAATGAGCAGACAGCTTACCATCAACGGTTACTGTTGTCCACTTATCTTTTAGTACACGCACCTTGTGAGTGCCCTCATTTACCATGGGTTCAATGGCTATTGTCATACCCGGAATAAGTCGCACGCCCTTGTTTGGTGTACGGTAATTGGGTACGCTCGGGTCTTCGTGTAAATTCGCACCTACGCCGTGGCCGACAAAATCTCGTACCACCGAGTAACTGCGAGCTTCGACATACT